>JAIPJH010000002.1 GCA_021734245.1 Candidatus Cloacimonadota bacterium
CGTCCGCCACTCTACTCGTAAAACCGAAGCTCTACTTTCGCGTTCGACTTGCATGCCTAATCCACGCCGCCAGCGTTCGTCCTGAGCCAGGATCAAACTCTTCGTTATAAAAATATATCCTTACTCACTCACCATTCACATCTATCTAATTCGTTTCCTAAATTTCTCTCTAAAGAACAAAAAAAATTACCTCGCTAAAAACAAGGTTTGGCAAAATTGAAACCTACCCTCTCCATGTCAAATTAAAAATTACTTTTTATCTATCTTTTTTTTTAGCTTGCGACAATAAACATCGTCAACTTGCAGAAATTTAATAAGATATTGAATTTGTATGTTTTACAAATATTTTAACTTTGCTATATCGTTAAGAACTTTTCCAGAAGAAATATATGCCTTCCAAACCTGCAAAGTCTCTAATGACATCCTCTTTTTTGCACTTTTTGTAAAAGAGCCTACATGAGGTGTTATTAAAACATTTTCTGATTTAAAAAAATCCAGTGAATCGGGTGGTTCATTTTCAAATACATCTGTTGCGAAACCTAAGATTTTATTTGAACGTAATCCTTGTTCGACTGCATTGATATCAACAATTTTTCCACGTGCTGTATTGATCAGCCAAAGAGGATTCTGAAAAAAAGCAAGGATCGACCCACCAAACATATGAAATGATTTGGGGGTAAGCGGACAGTGAAATGAAAGTAAATTACACCAGGAAAGACCTTCCTCAAAGGATATTGCATCTATTTGTTTATCATCCCATTCTTCCTTAGTTAAGTAAGGATCAACACCCTTTACATTTGCACCAAAAAACCGAAGAGCTGTGGCAACTTTGGTTCCCACTCTGCCAACTCCAACGATCAGCGCTTTTAATTCTGACAATTCCCAATTATTCTGCAAGCCAGATTTCCAATTTCCTGAAAGCAGATTATTCTCTGAGATCTGATGCTGTTTGAGTAGAGCAAAAATAAAAGACATCGTGTGTTCATAAGCAGAAATTGCATTTGCTTCCGGTGTATTGCAGACAATAATATTTTTTCCTTTTGCTTCAGCCAAATCAATATTATCAAAACCGGTACCAGCTCGAATGATCATTTTCATTTTTGGGAATTGATCAAAAAAAACTGAATTTGCTTTCGTTTGAGTTCGGATAATTACTATTTCAGCTTCTTTTTTATTAAGTGTAGAAAAATAACTTTCCCAACCATTTTGCTTGATTTCATGCCAGAATAGTTCCGGCATTTTCTCAGCTACAAAAGTTTTCATTTCTCTAAATTCAAGTAATCATTTTTAAAATTAACATAATGTTGAGCAGATTGATAAATTCCCTGAACATCTTCATCGGAAAGTTGGCGTACAACTTTGGCTGGAACGCCCATAATTAGGCTTCGAGGTGGATAAGTTTTATTTGGAGGAACGACAGCTCCAGCAGCAACGATAGATTCCGTTCCAATTCTGCAACCATCCAGAAGCGTTGCACTCATTCCAATAAGGCAAGCATCTTCTACCGTGCAACCATGCAGCATAGCTTTATGACCTACAGTAACATCGTTTCCAATTTTCACCGGAAATCCGTCACTCATGTCTTTTTTCGTAAAGCGTGTAACATGAATCATAGAGAGATCTTGAATGCTGGTTCGTTCTCCGATCTTAATATAATGAATATCTCCACGGATAACAGCACCAAACCAGACAGAGCTATCCTCTCCAATTTCACACATTCCAATTATTTCCGCTGTTTTTGCTACAAATACTTTTTTTCCTAATTCAGGTTCATATTCTTTGAATTTTGAAATCATTGTTTTTCCTATAAATTTAATTCGTTATAAGTTTTGAAATGGATCTTGGCAACTTCCTGAAGCCTTCCTTTACCATGAATCTTCGCAAATTGTTCTGCAGATTTCTTTACTTTGCCGCTGGCTCCTTTTGGAAAATCCATTTCGTATTTCTTCTCCATTTCTTCCATATTCCATATAAATAAATAGCGTGCAATAATCGAAGCTGCCGCTACAGCCAGATCATCTTCACCTTTGAACTTATGAAGTAGTTCGATCTGCTGAATTTCTTTCAAAGAGGTTTTCAAGGTCTTATCGCTGGCAAACTTATCTACCACTGCACCTTCAAATTTATGCTTAACTTTTAGATTCAATATAACTCTTGCATGCATCCAGGCAAGGAGCTCATTTAATTTTTTATTTTGGGAACGGAACTTTTCATAAAGCTCATTATATTTGGAAGGCATTAACGAAATCGTTTCAATCTGCGGCATGAATTTGGCAAAAAGCTGCTTTGCAATCTTTGCAATTTCTTTATCTTTGATCTGCTTTGAATCTCTAACTCCCAGTTTCTGTAAAGATGGAATCATCGCTGTTTTACAGATAAAACCACACACAACAAGAGGTCCAAAAAAATCACCTTTTCCAGATTCATCAGTTCCAGCCCAAATTTTCCATTTATGATCTGATGCTGTGGTTTCTACTTCTTGATTTAAAATTTGCTGAATTATCGGTCGCAGTTTTGAAGTGGGAGAACCACCCACAACTGGGTTAATTCCTTTTTTTACAGAATTGTATACGTTTACCGGAATTTCATCATTTCCACTGGAAAACTTCAGCTGAACGCCATAATTTATCTCTCGTTCATCGATAAGTTTTAAACCTTTTTTTTCTGCTTCTGCAATAAATTCGGAGATATATTTTAGTAAAATTTTATTCATCAGTATTCAATTATTGCATTCCCAAAAACAACGTCGACATTCAGTAATAGATAAGGTTCTCCTTCCACATAACCAGGTGTGTCATAAATAAAATCACCAAACACAGAAACGGTCTTTTTTGGTAGTTTTGCTTCTGCAAAAACAGCATCGATCTTTATCCTGGCAGGAATATCTGGATTCAAATAGATAACTCCGTTTCCGAAAATTACATTTATTTCAACTTTTGCTGTTTCATTTTGGAGATCAAAATCTCTGAGATCAATATTGCTCTTTCCAAATATCACATTGTATTCTTTTCCAGCTTGTACATGTTCGATATCAGCATTGTTAAACACAACATCATTATCTTTCTTTATGCTGAAAGATAGGCCGAACAGCAATTTTAATCCCCAATATATCAGAATAACAGCAAACACAATTCTTATTATCGGTAAATCGATTTTGAAAACAATCTTTATGATCATCGATAATCCCAGTAACACCAGAACTAAACCCCAAAAAACTCCGCTAAAAACAAAATGCATTTTCACTCCTCCCTCCTAATTATAAAAAATCACTTCAATTTTTCCCAGATCAAATCGATCCTGGTTTTAATTTTCTTAAAAGTTTCACGATAATGGCCGATATCCAAGCCATAAGGATCATCGATATCCTGATTGAATCCGGCATATTCGGAAATCGTAAAAGTTTTTTTGGCTGCATTTGGAAAATTTTCAATCAACATCTCTTTATGTTTTTCCGTCATGGTTAAAATCAACCAGCTTCTGCGAACAACATCATCATTCAATTGTGTAGAAATGTGGTCCGCTGCATTCATTCCATCTTCCGCAAGAATTGCTTTAGAATTTTCTGATATCTGAAAACCACCTCCCAAGAAACCTGCAGATCTTACATCGTATTTCAATCCATCTTTTTCAATTTTATCTTTTAAATAGTAATCTGCCATTGGACTTCGGCAAATATTGGCAGTGCAAACAAACAATATTCTTGGCAATTCATAAGAATTCTTGATTTCATCAAATTTGATTTTTCCTTCTCTCACCAATTTAAGATCTTCTTTTTCATATTTTAGGATTATAGAAGGAATTGCGTCTGCAACTTTGATATTTTTGGGTAAAATAGCAAAATCGAACCAACTTTCAAAATTTGCTTTTATCTTTTTTAGATCAACTTCTGGCTCTTTTCCACTGATATTGATGCTGGTACTAACAATCGGTTTACCGAATTTCTTGATGAACTCACGTAAAAACGGATTGCTGGGAACTCTGAAAGCAACAAAATCATCCACAGAAATATTTTTGAAATGTCCATTTGGATCGGGAAGAATAACTGTTAACTCTCCCGGCCAGTACTGCTGCAGAAGTCTCCTGATCTCCTGCGGAACAAAAACCTGATATTTTTCTAACCAATTTAATTCTGGAATTAAAACAATAAAACCTTTGTTTCCTTCGCGCTGTTTCAATTCATGAATTTTTATAATTGAATCTTGATCGAAAGCAGAGCAACCAATTCCAAACATATGACCTGTATAATGCAGAAATATAGCATCCGGTTTATTCATTTTTTCCGACCATTTATTGTATATCTTCATTATTAATCTAATCCTTTTCTGAGAGCAAATTCGATAGCTTTTAAGATAGTTTGACTGCTTGCTGTTGCACCGGTAATCATATTCACTTCCAAACTTTGTTCATTCAAAACTTTTGCCAGAATAGCTTCACCAGAATAGCCTTTTCCATGATCGTGCTGAAGAAGTTTCAAATCGATTATCTTTCCCTTCTGTACTGTAACTTCCACTTTTGCATTTACCAGTGTAGCATCGAACCAGCCAGTATATACGCCATCTTGCACTTTTTTGACATCTACATTTTCCACCGGGTTTTCTCTCAGTTTTTTTTTGTATTCCAGGAAAGCACAGCTGGCAATTACGGCAAAAATCAATAAAATTATGATAAAAGTAATAATTGGATATTTAATGATTTTTTTCATCTCTTCTCTCCTTTTCTACTCCAAATATTGTATCGGATCGACTGGAACTCCACGTCTGCGAATTTCAAAATGCAGGCTGGGAATTTGAGCTGAACCTGTTTGACCTGAAAGTGCAATAACCTGATTCTTTTTGACCTTGTCACCTTTGGAAACACGCAGCGTTCCGATATGAGAATATAACGTATGAAAACCATTTTTATGATCGATAATGATAAGCTTTCCGGCACCATTATACCATTCTGCAAACGCCACTTCACCATCTTCCACTGAAACAATATTGCTGCCGGTTTCGGCAGAAATATCGATGCCGTCGTTCATCGTGCTTACTTTGTATTCAGCATTATATTGTTCGCCATAAGGTTTAAAAATTTTACCCTGAACTGGCCAGATCAATTTAGCTGTGGGAAACACGTAAGAAAAATCTTCCTCGATGATCTCGGTTTGCAATTTTTTTATCAGATTATCAAGAGCAATCGCATTCTGTTCCAATTCCTTTTTTCTGGCTAAAGCTTTTGCTTTGTCCTGATCCAATTGCTGGATATTGGTTTGAATTGACGCGATTTCATTTGAATATTCTTTGCGTTTTTTATCGGCAACAATGCGCGACCAGATAATATTTTCGTATTCTTTGTTCGCACTTTTCTTCTTCTTTTGCAGAGAATACCATTCAGAATCTACTTTAAAGATCTTTCGTGATGTCATATCGACCATGCTGGCAAGAAGCTTACATTCCAATTTCTTCTGAGGAAACAGCTGACTTTGATAATGAGCTAAAACCAGATTATTAACTTCCGTTTCACATAAATTCAAAAGCTCCTGCAAATAGCTTGATGTGCTTTTTATTTCTTCTAAAGTCGTATCCAATTTCTTTTTGTGCTGTTTTTCGGTTGATCTAAGTTTCTGAACCTTTGATTCCGATTCTTTTTTCTTCTTTTCTGTGTTGTGAAGATCCTGCTGTTTCTGGCGTTTCTGCTCTTCAGTCAATTGGATAAATTCTTCCTGTTTATTGATCTGCTCGTTGATCTCTTCCAGCTGTTTCTGCTTTTCATCGAGATCCTGAGCTGCAAACGCAAACTGCATAAACAGCAGAATAAATACTATCAAAACCTTTTTCATTTTTCCTCTAAATTAATTTTCTGGAGTGTCTATTTTTGTGTCAAGCACAGAGAAGCAAAAATCAGTTTAATTTATTTTTGATTTATTAATTTTATTTTATCAATTGACAACAAAAAGCAGAATCTTCAAATCCAAAAATAAAATTTAAAATATTTGTAGGAGAAAAGATGTTATTTAAGAAAAAGAAAAAAATCAGCTGGAAAAAGAAAGGTGAATTTTTTTATGTTTATATCAATGGAAAAGAGATTTCAGGCGAAATCTCAAATCAGTGGTCAGGAAATGATCTGCTGATCTATCTGGAAGTCATGAACAAATATTATCTTTTACAGGGATATGCATCAGCGCCGAAAGAGGAAGAATTTGAAGCAGTTTTTCTGGCAGAAGGTGAAGAAATCCTGTGGCAGAAATCGGGTGATGGCTATTTTCTTTATGAAAACGGAGAAGCTGTTCAAGATAATTCTACTCCATATTGGATCGATGATATTTTCATGGTCGCTTACAGAAATCAAGACTATTTACTGAAAGATTATGCAGAATCTGAAGAAAATATTCTATCTGCTGCCAGATTGATAAACGATGAAATGCAGGTTTCCTGGATAAAAAAGGGTAAGTACTTTTATTTGATCGCTGATACACTTCTGGATTTGAATCATAATGCTCATCGCTGCAATGATGATCTGATTGTTTACGTGGATGATCTGGAAGCAAATATGCTTCTACAGAATTACCACAACTGTCAGGAAAATACATTTTATGAAACTATCCGTTTGGCGGAGAAAGATCAGCTGATCTATCGCAAAACCGGGAAGTCTAATTTTTCTATCTTCTACAACGAACTCGACATTAGTGCAGATGCAATTGGCACATTTGTCAATGATGATGTTCTGATTTATCTCCCCAAAATCAATTATACAATGCTTTTCCAGAATTTTAAAGGTGACAGCGGAGAAGATTATCAAAGGCCTCAAATTCTGGGCAATGAAGATACGGCATTCTGGAGTGCAGACAGCGATGGATTTTATCTTATCGACAAAGGAATGAATATTTCTCCTGAAGTTAGCAATAACAATTCAAGAATTGGGAATCATCTGCTTTTATTTCATCCGCAATCCTCTACTACTTATCTTTTTGAAGATTATCTGAATAGAAAAGACAACACTCTCCGACCGGCCTTTATTTTATCTCGCACTGCTAATTTCGTCTGGGCAGCCAGCAATAACAGATATAAACTCTGGTATCAGGGAAAAAGAGTGGGAGAATGTGAACATCAGATGATCGGCAATGATCTGATGGTTATGCCAAAATCATTAAAAAAAATGGTACAAATGAAAGATTTTGTAAATTGCCAGGATAATCGATTGCGAGCTGTAGAATCTATTTGACTTTCGTTCCGGAATAAATAAAACTATTCTGTTTCATGCGAATGCAGTTAGATTCCAGTTTACCGATCACATTTCCGCATTCGCATAAAACCTGATCGTTTTTTCTGATGGAGCGATCTTTGGAAATACGGGCAAAGTAACACCTGAGTACTTTGCCCGTTCCTACTTTATAATATTTAAAAAGTTTACTTTTACATTTTGCACATTTTAATGTCAGCAAAACCTTTCTTTCTTCCCTTATTCTGTATAATAGCCTGTCCCCACGACCCAGCTAAAAGGTTTGAAAAGCAGTGCATAAGAACGCTTGGCAACAGGTTCTTCCTGTTTCAGTTTGGGAAACCAGTATTCCACGTAACCACCGCCCTTCTTACCTGCTGCGATAAGATCTTTAATGAAAAAATTGCCATGATGATCTTGTGCTTCCAGTCGATTTTTTCCTTCTACATCTTTATTACCAAAGAGAACAACATTCACACCTTCTGTCGTGTCTGCCCAAAAATAACCATCTTCACCATAACGCAGATCGCGCAGAAGATCGGCACCAAGTTTTTTTGCTTTATCAATAGACATTTCACCAGCTTCATACTTGTTGTAAATCGTCTGCAGCATACTGACGGCTGTTTCCACTTCACATTTTATCAGCATGTCTTTATCCTTGTGAACTTCTGCTGCTGAAAGATTTGCTAATCCTATCAATAATAATAATACTACAAAAATTTTCTTCATGATTCCTCCTTATTTTTTATTCATCTCATCAAATTTACCAGCAGGTGGTTTTGTTCTTTTACCTTTGTCGAAGCTGATGGCATTTGTAGGGCAAACTTCCACACACGTTCCGCAAGAAAAACAATCGGGGATTATTCTGTCCCTTCTCAGGATCGCCTCCATCACTGAAGAAGGACAGCTTTCAGCGCAATTTCCGCAGGCAATGCATTTTCGATAATTAACTTTAATCTTGTAGATACTGATCTTTTCCAACACCCAACCCAGCAAGCCAAAAGGACAGAAAAGATGACACCAGGGACGATAGACAAAGATAGACAACAGAAATAGAATTCCCAGAAAGAAAATTCCGTACGCTGCGAGAGTGGCTGGTTTAAATATTTTGAAAGGATCGAATTCTTCCACCAGATCGAAAGCCCAGATAAAAGCAGCCGCTGTAAAAACAATAAAAAACACGATCCTGACTGTATTTGTGAAAGCAAACGACAATTTGAATTGAGGGATAATAGGTTCGTGTTTCCGGCGATTAATTCTAAAATTGAGGTCTTGAAGCGTTCCAACCTGACAACCCCAGGAACAGATAAACTTATTTGCTAAAACCACAGTGATCAGAAAAAGCGTCATGGCAAATAATCTGGGTGGGAAAATAATCTTAACTTGTCCAAACAAAACGATAGTATCTTTTACCGTTCCCATCGGCCCTGGATCGGCTCCCAGAAAAATACCGAAAATAACAACTGCCACAAAATAAAGCCATTTTCTACGTTCGGAATCGATGGCATTATTACGCAGTAAAAAGAAGATCAGAACCAGAAATATGAACCATAAAACAAATTTCACCAGAATCTTTTTCCAGTCTTTAGCTCCTTCTTCGGCAGCAAATATAATTTGCTTTTTCAAACTGTTTTCGGCTTCAGAAACAGTGAGCGAAAATTCTGAAAACTTCTTTTGCAGTTCTTCTTTTTTAGAAACATCAAAGACCTTTTTCATTACAGGATCTGGAATTTCATTTTGTTTTGCAATTTGTGCCAAAGTCATATCCCTGTCGATACTTATGTTCTCTGGCACTTCAATCTTTTCTTCTGAATTTGACCACATTTTTACAGAAATTATTGAACCAATAATGACGAAAGCAATCAACAAAAAAACACAAACCAATACTTTTACAGATGAATTCATAAACCTCCCCTATAGAATATTAATCCCAATCCAACAACCTTTTCTCTCCATTCAACTTACGAATATCGGTAACATCCTGACTAACTTCCAATGTTCCGATATATTTATCATTTTTGCGTAACGCAAAATATCTGATCTGAACAAATTTTCCTTTCAACTGAATGTGAAAAGATGCTTCATTCTTCTCGCCTGTTTTAAATGAATTCAGAATTTTTTGCACCATGTGAACACTTTCCGGTGGATGGCAATTCTGCACTTTTCTGCCAATGATAGCCGGGGAACGCGGAAAAAATCTATCTTTGGGATTGGAAAAATATTTCACTTCATCATTGGCATCGATAAAGGTGATATCAATCGGCAGGTTATTAAATATACTCTCAATCTGCATATTAGATAATCTGCCAGTTTCACAATTGAAATCTGTCAAATTCACTTTCTTTCTATTTTCAGGTTTTTCAAGGCTTATATGAATTTCGGGTGGATCGATAAAAGAATATCCTATCTCTTTGCTTTGAGCTGCAATCTTTTTCCAATGGCTTTCGGATAGAGTTTCCATGGCAACCGGAAAAACAACCAGATTTTCTTTGAAGATCATGCCATACATCAAAAAGAAAAGCTCTCCAATTTCTTTGTACAGATCGCTATCGAAATCCTGCTTTTTTTTCAGAAGTTTTTTCAGCCATTTCAGTTTCATGCGAATATCATCATCCAAAGACCACATCACAGCAAGCGGACGGCAGTTTTGCCAAACGCGTTCCAGATATGGAAAGAGAATATTTTCTTTTCGCAGAAAATGTTTTTCGATCTGGAGCAATTTATTTAAATTCTGATTGAGTTCTTCCAGGTTTTTTTTCTGCAAATTTTTTTTCATCTTTTGCAGGATAAGTTTAAGCTGTTCATTTTCCTGCATGAAATGTGATAGAGCATGATCTTCTGCAGGTTTATCCCATTTATAATTTCGCAATGGTTCGTAGATCACGTTCATCACTTTTTCGATTTTTTCTTTTATCTGAGTTGCCGAAATACCCATTTTCAGCTGCTGTTCTTCCATGAAGATCATATCGTGGGGAGTAATGTTCTGGATTGATTCACCATATTTTTTCAGCAGTCTTTTTCCGTCTTTTCCCTGCAAAATTCCCTGAGAAAATTTTAGAAGATGTTCTCTCCTTTCCACCTGTTTCTGAACAAAATCAGACATCATCTCTCCAATATATTTTTCACTTTTCCGAAATTGATGATAAGAGTCTTCTACGTCAAGATAATGCTAAGAAATAAAAATTTGAGAATAAAAAAAATTTGGAAAATCACGACGCGGAGCAGCGAAGAATTTTATTTGATGAATAATTTATCCAAACTTCCAAAAGAATAATTGACTTTTTTCTGAACGACTATTCAATAAAGCAGTTAGAGATGATCAATTTTGATTTTCTATAACAAAAATTTATCCCTGTAAATGTTTTTAATTATTTATAGTTATGTGCATTCGCAGATTAAACTTGACTCAGTTTGTCAGATTAAAAATTTGACCATGTTTCTAAGGCAGTTATTTTCGATTGCATTTGGAACAAAAAAAAGAGAAAAGTGAAGGTAAAAAAAATGGAATTGATCTACAATCCAGTATTTTTGAAACATGATACAGGTATGCATCCAGAGAATAAGAAAAGACTATCTTCTTTGGGAGAATTGCCTGTCACTGAACTGGAAAGTGGTGAGGAATATCTGGAATTAATTCATACAAAAGAATATATTAGAAGAATGAAAAAATTTAGTGAGAATGAAAGTGGGCACGTCGATCCTGAAACAATCATTTCCAAAGGAAGTTATGAGGCAGCTATATATGCTGTCGGTGCAACTATAATGGCTTCAAAAACCGGTGATTTTGCTCTTACACGTCCACCAGGCCATCATGCACATCCCGATCGTTCCAGCGGATTTTGTCTGTTCAATAATATCGCAATTGCAGCAAAATATCATGCAAACCAGGGCAAAAAGGTTCTCATTATCGATATCGATGGTCATCTTGGCTGCGGAACAAATAGGATCTTCTACGATTCAGATCAGGTAATGTATTGGTCGCTCCATGAATATCCAGCTTTCCCTGGTGGTGGCGATGCAAACGAAATAGGAACCGGTAAAGGCGAAGGTTATACGATAAATGTTCCACTTCCTGCCGAAAGTGGTGATGAAATCTTTATGGAAGCATTTGAAACATTTCTGCCTGTTGCAAAAGAATTTAATCCTGATATTGTTGGTATTTCAGCTGGTTTTGACGCTCATCAATACGACTTACTTTTGAATTTGAGAGTTTCTGTTAATCTTTTTCACAAGATCGGAAAAATGATCTCTCAGAATTTTGACAATGTTTTTGCTACTTTGGAAGGTGGTTATAATATTGAGATGTTCCCACGTTGTTTATATAATTTCCTGGATGGAATAAACAATAAGAAAATGCGTTTTAAAGAAAGAAATACAGATTCCATGATTCAGACATTTTATGAATATGAAGGACGTAAAGCTTTAGCAGTTCATAATCTTAAGAAATTTTGGAAATCAATTTAATTATAAAATAAAAAAATAAAAAGGAAGTAAAAATGATCGTAAAGAACTTAACCAAAATGTTCAATCCCAAAGTTGTAGCAATTTTTGGTGCTTCAGCTCGTAAGGGAAGTGTTGGGTTTGCCCTGATGGACAACATCATTGGCTCTGGTTTTGACGGAATCGTTTATCCGGTCAATCCCAAAAGAACCAATGTTTTGGGTGTGAAAGCTTACAAGAGAATTGAAGACATTCCCGACAAAGTAGATCTGGCAATTATTGCTACTCCGGCAAAAACAGCTCCGGCTATCGTGGAAGATTGTGGAATTGCTGGTGTTTCCAGTGTTCTTCTGATTTCTGCCGGCTTTGCTGAAGCAGGAGAAGAAGGTAAAGAACTGATGAATCAGATCCATACTTCTATCAGAAAGTACAACATGAGTTTAATTGGACCCAACTGTCTGGGATTTATAAAACCTTCCATCAAGTTTAATGCCAGTTTTGCCAGTAAAATGGCACGTCCTGGTAAAATCGCATTTATCTCTCAAAGCGGGGCGCTTTGTACTGCAATTCTGGATTGGTCGATTGAACAGAATGTTGGCTTCAGTCATTTCGTATCTATCGGCTCGATGATGGATATCAGCTTCAATGATCTGATCGATTATTTTGGAACTGATTCTCAAACCAACAGCATTGTGATCTACATGGAATCTTTGAAAGATGCACGCAGTTTCTTGAGTGCAGCGAGAGCTTTCGCAAGAAACAAACCTATCATTATTTTGAAAGCAGGAAAGAGCAGTGAAGGTGCTCAGGCAGCAATGTCTCACACCGGAAGTCTGGCAGGAAATGATTTCGTTTTCGATGCTGCCTTCAAACGTGCAGGTGTAATTCGAGTGGACACGATTGAAGAACTTTTCAATATCGCCCAAGCTCTGGCCATGCAGCCAAGACCAAACAACAACCGTTTGGCAATTGTTACAAATGCAGGTGGACCTGGTGTGATCGCTACAGATACTTTGATTGCAAATGGTGGAAAGCTGGCAAAACTTTCTGATGAAATAATTGAAGAATTAAATCAGCATCTTTCTCCGCATTGGAGTAAAGGAAATCCACTGGATGTTTTGGGAGATGCCGGACCGGAGCAATACGCTAAAACTCTGGAAGTTTGTGCCAAAGACAAAAATGTGGATGGAATTTTAGTAATCCTTACTCCGCAATCTATGACAGATCCTACTGCTGTTGCCATAGAACTGGCAAAAATCGAGAAGAAGTGTAATAAAACAGTTCTGGCTTGCTGGATGGGAGCTGAAGATGTTCGTGAAGGAAAGAAAGTTCTGGAACAAAACAATATTCCGGTTTACCAGGCTCCTGAAGATGCTGTGAAAGCTTTTATGGTAATGTACAATTATTCTCGAAACCTGCAAATATTGCATGAAACTCCATCGCACATTCCAAGCCAGTTCAAGCCAGACAAAGAATCTAACAAGAAATTGATCCAAACAGTTATGAAAGATAACAGATCCGTGATGACTGAATATGAAGCAAAACAATTTTTGGATAATTATCAGATACCGGTAATAAAAAATGGACTTGCTTCATCAGAAAAAAAGGCTATTGAATTAGCAGAAGAAATCGGTTATCCCCTGGTTATGAAAATCGCTTCTCCAGATATTCTTCACAAAACCGATGTGGGTGGTGTTATCTTGAACATAACCAGCAAAGAAGAAGCTAAAAAATCATATAACAAAATAATGAAATCTGCTAAAGAAAAAAAGCCAACCGCAGATATTAAAGGTGTTTTCGTTGAGCAGATGATGAAACGTAAGTATGAACTTATTATCGGTTGTAAAAAAGATCCTATCTTTGGTCCCACCATCGTATTTGGAATGGGTGGAGTTGCTGTTGAGATCTTCAAAGATACACGAGTTGGCCTTCCGCCCTTGAACATGGCTCTGGCAATGCGCATCATAGAAGATACAAAAATATATAAATTAATTAAAGGTTATCGTGGAATGCCTGGTGCTGATATTCAAGCAATTCAATTCCTGCTTTATAAATTTGCTTATCTGTTGATGGACTTCCCGCAGATCAGCGAAATAGATATCAATCCCTTTGGTGTGGATGAACGTGGCGGAGTGGTTCTGGATGCAAAAGTTCTGCTCGATACTACCATCAAAGAAGTTGATGATAATTATAGCAAGCACCTGGTTATCTCTCCTTATCCATCCGAATATACAACTGACTTTGTAATGACTAACGGCAAAAAAGTTGTACTTCGTGCTATCAAGCCAGAAGATGAAATGATGGAAAAAGAAATGTTCTCAAATTTCAGTGAACGTACTCAAAGATTCCGTTTCTTCCAGCTCATAAAAGAAATCTCTCACGAACAACTGGTTCGCTATACACAGATCGATTATGATCGTGAAATTGCTATCATTGCCGAAGTGGAAGAAAATGGTAAAAAGAAAATGGCCGGCGTTGTTCGTTTAATTGCCGATCAGTATAACGAAACTGCTGAATTCGCTATTGTTGTAGCAGATCCGTGGCATAATCAGGGATTGGGCAACAAATTCACCGACTACATTCATGAAATTGCTAAAGAACGCGGAATCAAAAAGATCACAGCAAATGTTTTAGCTGTAAATCACATCATGCTGCACATGTTCAAAATCCGTGGTTTTAAGTTGGAAAAACGAGAAGACAGTTACTACGCTGAATTGGTGATTAACGATTAATCACAAATTATAATCTTAAAAAGGCTCGATTTGATTTTCGAGCCTTTTTTGTTTGATTAATCAATTGACATCCAGAATACAGGAAATATTTTACTAATTATGGAAAAATTATTATCAATAATATAGAAGGTGAAAATATGGTAAATATATCAGGAAAATGGGCACTTGTAACCGGTTCCAGTCGCGGAATTGGAATGCGTGTGGCCACGGCTCTTGCCGAAAATGGCTGCAAAGTTATATTGCATTCCCGCAAATTGGAAAGTACAAAACCAATAATGGAAAAGCTGCAAGGAAAAGGCTTTGATGTTTATGCACTTGAAGCAGAATTATCAAATATCGATGAAGTTGAAAAATTGATAACTGAAGTGAAATCAATAACAAATGATCAGCTGGATATTTTGTACAATAATGCAGCTATCATGACTACATATCGAAATTTATATGAACCTGCTTTCGAAGAATATCAGCAAAGTTTTCTAATTAATTCCATAGTTCCAGCAAAACTCTGTGATGCTTTTTTGCCGGGAATGATATTTAGAAACTGGGGTCGTATCGTAAATGTTACATCAGGAATTAAAGAAGAACCGCAACTAATGCCTTATAGCTGTTCCAAAGCTGCTTTAGATAGATACGTGCGAGACATGGTTCCCACTTTAAAAGGAACAAATGTATTGATGAATCTTCTCGATCCTGATTGGCTGAGAACAGACTTGGGCGGACCTCATGCTCCAAATCATCCTGATTCTGTATTACCGGGCGCACTGGTTCCTGTTCTTCTGGAACAAAAAGAGGGAAGCGGTAAACTATACAAAGCACAAGATTATAGAAGTAAATAAATATATTGACCAAAACTGTATCATTTTTGATTCTTTACACATGAAAAATGAATATAAGAAATTAGACCAAATCGGAAAAGGCTCATTTGCTAAAGTTTGGC
This sequence comes from Candidatus Cloacimonadota bacterium, assembly GCA_021734245.1. Classification (NCBI taxonomy): domain Bacteria; kingdom Pseudomonadati; phylum Candidatus Cloacimonadota; species Candidatus Cloacimonadota bacterium. The sequence continues at coordinate 15,307 of JAIPJH010000002.1, forward strand.
TGGCAGAAGATAAAGATAAGAAAAAGGTTGTTTTAAAAGAATACAATTCTTCCTCGCTTTCGGAAGCAAGAAGGGAATTCCTTTTCCTTAATGCTATCGATTCACCAAATATTGTAAAAGCAATTGAATTCCAGAGCGATCCACCAGTACTTTTTCAAGAGTACATAGAAGGAACAAGTTTATTACCTGGAAATCTTAAAACAAAAAAACAGAAAAACAAATTTCTGGCTGCTTTAAGCCGAACGCTCTCCCATCTTCATTCAGCAGGAATATGTTTCAACGACCTGAAACCGGAGAACATTCTCATCAGGAATGGTGAACCTGTACTTATAGATTTAGGATTAGCAACACCTAACTTCTTTTATGATAACATATTCCGCGGTACACCTGCTTATTCTGCACCAGAAAAACTAAGTCGAAGGATCAATTCTTATGTTGCTGATGTTTTTTCATTCGGATTGCTTGCTTTCCAAGTGATGCAGGAGTTTCTTCCTGCCGATAATTTCGAGTATGAAGATTATAAAAAACTACTTCTTTCAGAAGATAGTTGGCAAAAATTTCTGGATGATAATGTTGATGACAATTTCCTCCAGTCGATGCTGGCATTTCGTCCTACAAAGCGACCAACGATGCCAAAGATCGCCCGGCATTATGCTGAAGTGAGTGGTATTAAGATTTATGAAAATAAAATTGATATTATCAAACAACATCTTTTTGAGTGCCAGACAAAAAGTGTAAGTAAACTATTGCAGAATAAATTTTTAACCTGCTCTTTAGAAGATGAACCAGATAGAATAGCTGAGAATGCTTTATTATGGTTGGAATCTGAAAATCGTCACCCGATCCTGCTTAAAGAATCAGATTTTATCTGGCAACCTCAGGAATTCTTCAAGCAATTTGAAAATAAGATTAGTTCAAAACATGAAATTGTAGATTCAATAAAAAACTCTCAATTAACTTATCTTCTTCAAAGAGACTTGATCGACGTGAAAACTAAATTATTCAAGGAGTTATCAGATTTTGAGAACACTCTGATCATTAATTACAAAAAAAAGAGTCAACTTCCAAATGTGGATTCAAAAGAAGTACAAAATCTTGTTCAAGAATATCAATTAGAAAATGTACAAATGGAATCCGATTTTAGCGCTAAACCATTTCTTGCCAGAATCCATATATTAAGTTTACTTACCGAAGAAAAAACAGAAAATATTCCAGAGGATATTGTAACTTTACTGGCAGCTATAAAATTATCTATTCCTATATATTTATTGAAATACGTTTTTACAAACATTTCAAACATACTTCCTGATCTTTTATTACATCCGAATATAAACATAAAGAATGATGGTTTGTATTTTAATTCCGATTCCGATAAAACAAAACCTAAAAAAGATCAATTAGAGAAACTATTTTCTGCTTCCGAAGAACAAGGATTTTACGCAATTGCTTTGCAATGTTCAATTCTTCTGGATAAAAAAACTAAAACTATCGAATTGTTGGAAAAGTATATTAACGACCTGGTTTCGCAACAATACTATTCATCTGCCTTTGAAATTTTGCAATTGTATTCCAGGGAAATAAAATTGTCGTTATCACTTCAAAAAAAACAGGCTTTTCTGCTTCGAAAAAATGGCAATTTGAAAGAATCGTTGAAAAAATACGAAGAAATCCAAGTTGATAATTCCAGTTTGGATTATGCTGTAATTGCATCTGATCGAGCTGTAATTCTGCAGGAATTAGATCAATTGGATAAAGCCAGAAAAATCTATGAAGAAGTTTTACCGATATTTCAAAATCAGGAAAATAAAAATTCATATCTTCGCACCATAAATAATATGGGAGTAATTGATGTTCAATCAAATCAATTCCAGAAAGCAGAAGGAACTTTTTTGAAACTACTGGACGAAGCTCAAAAGTTTGGTAACAAACAGTTTACGACCATGTCTCATTTGAACCTGGCAGACGTTTACCTGCGCAAAGGAGAATGGAAAAAAAGTCTTTATCAAGCTCAAACTGCCGCCGAGTTTGGACGTAAATTTAATAGAAAAAATATCGAAGTATGGGCTCAGATCTATGGGATTCAGGCGCAATGGGCTATTGGATCAGCCGAAAATCTGGATGAAATTATTCTGCAGATTTTTGCAGATGACAAACTTCAGGAACAAGCTCAATTATTAGAAAATTTTGCAATGAGTATGATGCCGGTTTTAATTCATTCTAATAATAATAAAACTGATGATTTGTATAAAATCTTAATTACCTCTCAAAACGTAGGCGATGAAAAAAATCAGGCACTTTTCTGGTATTACTATTACAGCAGTAACTATATACAAGCTGCAGAGATATCCAAACAATTTAAAGATAAATTGTTTCAGAATTTTGCTAAAGCTTTTCTTACTGCAGATGCTCGAATGTTAACCGCAATTTTCAGAGAGTTTGGCCTTCGGAACGACTGTTTTGGTTATCTTCAAAACGCTGTTATGATCAATCAAAATTTAGATTTTCTTAAATTTGAAGAGCTGCAGAATGAAATCAAAAATTTTGCCACATTACATCCATTTCATCCACTTACAAGCGTAAAAATAAACACTGAAACACAACCAGAACAGCAGCATTTGGACATTTTGTGGGAAATTATTTCGATAATTCACAGCAATGAATCATTCGATTCTTCGATGCAATCCATATTGGCAGGTGTTATTCGAATTGCAGAACTGGAACGTGCTGTTTATTATAAATTCGACAATGGTGAAATGCTAGCTCAGATAGGTATGAATAGAGATTTAAATCCTCTCGACCTGGAAAAGATCAGGATCAGTAGAACAATTCTGCAGGAAACCATAAAACTAGGTCATATCAGGTTTTTTGAAAGCCTTCAGGAAGAAACTCCGTTTGATATTCATTCCAGTATTTTTGGCTTAGGTCTCAGGACGGCAGTTTGTTATCCCATCATCGTAAACAACGAAATTCGCGGAGTTATTTATGCTGATGCAACCGACGCCAAGGAGTTTAGTCAACAGGAACAAAATCTTCTGGAAACGCTTTTTGTGCAATCTCGAGCAGCTTTGGAAAAAGCAGAAAAAATTGAGACCTTATTAAAAGAAAGAGAACATTTCGTAGATACTGAAAAGAGTTCCTTTCCAGAAATTATCGGTAACAGCAAACCAATGCGAAATATATTTTCCCTGATGAAGACTGTGGGTTCACATAACGTTAATGTTTTGATTACCGGTCCCACGGGAAGTGGAAAAGAGCTCATCGCCAAAGCACTGCATCGTGAATATAATTCTCGTGCTCCATTCATCGCTGTAAATTGTGCTGCAATACCAGAAAACTTATTGGAAAGCGAACTGTTTGGTTACACCAAAGGTGCCTTTACAGGTGCAATAAAAGATACAAAAGGAAAAATAGAAGCAGCCAATAACGGTACCCTTTTTCTGGATGAAATCGGTGATATGCCGCCAGCTTTGCAGGCAAAACTTTTGCGCGTTCTGCAGGATCGCATCATTACTCCTCTTGGTTCAAATAAGGAAATACCCGTTTCTTTCCGAATTATTACAGCAACCAATCAGAATCTGGATCAACTTGTAGCTAAGGGAACGTTTCGTGAAGACCTCTACTTTAGGTTAAATGTAGTAGAAATTGAACTTCCTCCACTTTCCAAAAGAAGGGATGACATACTTCCTCTTGCTGAATATTTTCTGCAAAAGTTTAATAAAAAATTTGGAAAACAAATTACTCAAATCAACCCCAAAACTGCTAACAAGCTGCTACAAAAAGACTGGCGTGGCAATGTGCGGGAACTGGAAAACACCTTGGAGAAGGCTGTATTACTATCTTCAGGAGATGACTTAGAAGCCGATTCTTTAGATATAAATGATGAAGATTTTAATCTCAATTCAATTGAACAACTTCCTTTGGAATGGAATGAATATCGTAAGTATAGAAAAAGAATAATCTCTCAACTTGATAAAAAATATGCAAATCAACTGATAGCAAAAACAGACGGCAATGTTAATAAAGCCAGTAAGCTGGGCAAGATTCCCAGACCACAAATCTATCGAATCTTAAGATAACTGTATCATTTATGGTTTTGTGTAACATTTTATTAACTATTTTATAAATACCTGCCTATCAAGACTTTATGATAGTAGATAACACTAATAATATTTCTTAAAATAATACTGTAGCATAATTGTTTCAGATTTGATTGTGCGAATTTTATTTTTATGCAACTATGAAAATATTTTGTCCGTCTCTAACATTCCATCTTTCATGCAGTTACGAATAGTGAACAAACATATTTCCGTGGTTTTTGTGGTTTGGCACAGGTAATGCATATTAATAGGGCGTGAGTTTTGAAAAGTGAAAAAATAAAAAATTTGAAAATGGAGGTAAACATGAAAAAAACTCTCACACTTTTTGCCCTGATGTTATTAGTATCTCAAATTCTATTTGCAGGTTCTATATCGGGTACAGTAAATGGAAACCCGGCCAATGGCTACATAGTAGAAGCATTTGAACCGGGTAATCCACAAGTTCATTATGAAGCTTTTGTTGAAAATGGAGCGTACACAATTACAGATGTCGATCTTGGTACTTATGTTGTCAAGTTATCTGGTATGGGATTTCACATATTTTATGATGGTGTAACTTCAGTGCAGCAGGCAACTCCTGTGGAAGTAACAGATGTAAATCCTGATGTGACAGGAATCGATTTTACTCTTAATGCAATCCCGCAAGGTATTATAATGGGAAGCGTAATGAGTAATGGTGGACCTGGAGGTCCTGGTGGACCTGGAGGTCCTGGTGGACCTGGAGGTCCTGGTGGACCTGGAGGTCCTGGTGGACCTGGAGGTCCTGGTGGTCCTGGCATGCTGGATGCTACTGTAAAATTGTATGATCAACTTCCTGTTGATCCATCTGTCTTACCAATTCAGGAACAGGATGTGATGGGAATGATGTTTATGTTTGAGTGTCTGGAATTTGGCACATATTATGTTTCACTGGAAATTCCCGATGAGCCTACCTTATATTATAATATGGTAGAAGATCCCAGCTTAGCTGATGCAATTGTGCTGGATGAAAATAATCCTGCAGCAGTGGATATCGATTTTTTCATTCAAGGAACTGGTCCTGGAACTGCCGAAATAAACGGAGTTGTTACAGATAACACAGGTGCAGCTGTAGAAAATGCCTATGTTGACCTGATTACTCAAAATGGTGGAATGCCCTGGTTCCAATTCTTTGCCGAAACAGATGAGAACGGCAACTTCATTATTTCAGAAATTCCCGCCGGAGAATATTATCTTTCTATAATGGCAGATGGTTATCTTCCCTATTTTTATGATGGAGTAACAAATTGGCAGGATGCTACGCTTATAACGATAGAAGACGATGATGTAATAACTATAGATCCAATTCTGCAACCACTTATTCTATATCAAGTTACAGGAATTGTATTGGATGATGAAGGAAATCCGATCGAAGACTGTTTTGTAACAGCATTTGAAGATGGAAATGGACCTGGACCTGGAGGTCCTGGTGGAATGATGGGTGAATGGTTTGCAAATACTACTGCTGATGGTACATTTGAACTCAATATTCCAGAAGGCGATTACTATTTTGCTGCTCATCTGATGGATTGGATGAATATGCAGGTTCAATATTACGATCACAAAACAAACTGGCAGGAAGCTGATCTGGTAACAGTAAATGCACCAGTTTCCGGAATCGATTTTGATTTTATTGTAGTTTCCTACAATTCAGTAGTTTCCGGTACAATTACCGATGTGGATGCACTTCCTGTAGAAGGCGCAAATGCTTTCCTCTATCCTGTAGATCCAAGTCAATGGTTCTTTGCTCACAGCTTCTCCGACGAAAACGGAATTTATGAAATAGATAATATTCCTCCCGGAGATTATTATTTCTCAGTGAATGCGCAAGGTTATCTTCCTTATTTCTTTGATGGTGTAACAAACTGGGAAGATGCAACAATCATCACAATCGCAGAAGACGATATGATCACGATAGATCCTGTTTTGCAATTACCTGTACTGTATACAGTTAGTGGTTATGTACTGGATGATGCTGGCAATCCGATTTCCGATGCAATCGTGTTTGCCCATTCCAACAACTGGAATCCCGGCAATCCCGGTGGACCTGGAAATCCTGGAAATCCTGGTGGAAACGGCTGTAACGGTGGAATTGGCAACTTGAATGCAAGTCCAGATGCAACCGGTTATTTTGAATTGGAAGTTCCCGAAGGAGAATACATTTTTGGAGCTCAAACTCTCGATCTATTCAATACTCAAATCCAATTTTACGATCATAAACCAAGTCCTGATGTAGCCGATGTTGTTCTGGTGGAAGATAATGTAACCGGAATCAACTTCGATTTCACAGCACCCGCTAATTATGATAACTCAATTTCAGGTGTTGTTACATTAGCAACATTGCCAGTTGAGAATGCAATGGTGACCTGTGTATCAGTAGATCAAACATTCAGTACAGCTAGTTTTACAAACGAACTTGGACAATATGAACTTACAAACCTTCCCGAAAATGATTATTACATTTTCGCTATCAGCGATGGCGGAGTTCCTACTTATTATCCAGGTGTAATCGACTTTGAAGATGCTGTTACAGTAAATGCTCTTGGCATTGTAACTGGAATCGATTTCGAGATCATTCCAATAAATGGCAGTGGCTATCTTGGTTTGAACGGTTATGTAACGAATAGTCAAAATGAACCTTTGGCTAACTCTACAATTTCTATCAGTGACAATGAAGGAAATATTGTGGCAGTAGCTCAAACCAATGGCGACGGTTATTATGAAGTAAATACCGTAAACACAGGTGAAGTAACCGTTTATGCTACTAAAATGTTCTACAATACTTCCAGCACAAGCACAACGATGAACAATAATACCAGCATCGACTTTACTCTGGAACCAACCGGACCAACCGGAACAGATGATACTCCGGAAATTGGAGATCTTCTTTCAATCAACAATTATCCAAATCCGTTTAATCCTTCAACTACTATCAGCTTTAACCTTCCAGTTTCTGGAAAAGTAGACCTGGAAGTTTATAACGTGAAAGGTCAGATGGTAACCAGACTGATTGATGATCAAATGGAAGCCGGAGTTCACAGTGTAGTTTGGAATGGAGTTGATTCCAATCAGAAATCAGTATCCAGCGGCATCTATTTCTACAAGATCAAAGCTGCAAATCAAAGCAGAACAAATAAGATGATCTTGATGAAATAAAATATAGATAATCAGTCGGCGGCTTTTGGCCGTCGGCTGGTATTTGTGGAATGAAAAATGCTAACTTATTTTGTTATGGGAGGATAAGATGAAAAAGATCATCTTGATTTTGTTTTTAGTTTTTAGCTATTTAGTTCTTAATGCATACTCGATAAGTGGATATACAAACCTTCTGGATTCACCGGTGGAAGATGCGATCATAGAATTACATTCACAACAACCTGGAATGAATTTCTTTCCAGTTGATATGACCATCAGTAATGAAGATGGATATTATCAGTTTGATATAGATTCTCCTGGAATGTATTTTGTAAGCGCAATGATTCAGGCTCCTTATTGTCAATTCCTCTTTTATGATAATGTTTTCATACCCACAAATGCAACTTCCATCCACATCTCCAATATGAATCCCGATCAGGAAAATATAAATTTTGATTTTCAGGCTAACTTCCCTGGTGGAGATAACTCAGTTACAGGTTTAGTAGCCGATATTTCCAATCAGCCGATAGAAAATGTTCTGATCGATTTATTTCCAGAACAATATAGCGCTCCTTGGCTAGCAACTTTTTCAACCAATTCTGACGAGAATGGAATTTATAATTTGGAAAATATTCCAGATGGAAATTATCTTTTGACTGCAATTCATCCAAACTATCTTCCCTATTTTTATAATGGAACACCCGCCTGGCCACAAGCTGAGATAATAACTCTGGAAAATGGAACGATTGAAGAAATAAATATCACACTTGAATCTAACAACATATACACAATTTCCGGTTATGTTTATGATGAACCATCTGGCAATCCAATTTTTGGAGCAGAGATTTATGCCTTTTCTCTGAGTGGATCAAATCCGCAAGGAAATGGCATGGGTGGAATGGGAATACCAATCAGTTTTTCAGATCAAAATGGATATTATGAGTTATTTGTAACTGAAAATGAATATCTTGTAATGGCAAAAGATATCCAGACAAACAGTGTGGAATTTTATGATGATGCTGCTACACCATTGGATGCAACCTGGATTCAATTAAATCAGAATGTTGACAATATCGATTTTGATTTGAACGAAGATATGGGGGGGGATTATTCTGTCAGTGGTACTCTAAGTATCGATGGATCTGCAGGACAAGGTGTTCCCATGCTTGCTGTTGCAGTTTCCAGTGATGAAGAATGGGAAAAAACTGTTTCTGCTGATGCTATAAATGGTGGTTATGTAATTCCAGACCTTCCCGGTGGAGAATATTACATTTATGGTTTTTCTCCTATCTCGATTCCTACTTTTTTTGAAGATGCCATCAATTATGAAGATGCTGTTTTGCTGGAAGTTGTATCAAATGTTAACGATATAGATATCGATATGCATATTGCTCAGGAAACAGGTTATCTGGGTTGCAACGGCTTTGTGTTGGATGAAACGGGTGAACCTGTTGCCAATGCCACTGTAGCTTTTATTGATCCCTTTGGAAATGTGCAGGATTATGCTTATACTGATGGCAATGGCGAATATAATCTTCCTTCTTTGAACAACTTGAATTACACTGCATTCGCAACAAAAGTATTCTATAGTTCCGATGAAGCTCAATTGCCTGTAAACGGTAATTTAACCTGGAATTTCACTTTAACAGATCCCAATACAGAAGCTGGAGAAGAATTACCGCAACAGCAAAGTAATTTAAGAATTTTTCCCAATCCCTTCAATCCTTCCACAACGATCAGCTTTGATACAACGCAAACATCCGCGTTTGCGACGATCGAAATCTACAATCTGAAAGGACAGAAAGTGAAATCCTTTGCAAATCTTCCAGTCAGCCAATCATCAAATCACAAAATAGTCTGGAATGGTGATGATGATAATCAAAGACCCGTTTCCACTGGAGTTTATCTTGTTAGAATCAGATCTGGAAATTATCAGGAAACTGGGAAATTACTTCTTCTTAAATAATCTCAGTAACCTCTGATAAAAAAAACCTGCCAGGTTTGGAAAAAACTGGCAGGTTTTTTAATCGAAAGAATTCCTCGCTGCTCTACATCGGGGTTTCCAAATTTTCTTCCCTGTTTGAGGGGAGATCCGGCAGTTGCCGGAGAGGGATAAATAATGAAAATTCGATTTTCAGCTTGCTGAAATAAATTTAGCGAAATACACCTTGGCTCTGCCACGGTGATAGTCAAATTTAAGAATTTTCTTTATTTTTTATTTATCTTATTCCACACCCAAAACTTCATTGATGATCTTAACCATCTCTGCTTTTGGATAGGCACCGGAAAACATTCTGGGCTGGCCTTCTGTGGGAATGAATAAAATCGAGGGAATGCTGCGAATTCCAAACATTCCAGCCAACTGCTGCTGCTCATCTGTATCTACTTTATAAATTATCAGCTTATTTTCATATTCTTCGGAAAGTTCCACCATGATCGGTGCAACCTGTTTACAAGGTCCGCACCAGTCGGCATAAAAATCGATAATTGCCGGCAGTTCGCCTTCATAATTCCATTCTGCCGAATTTTCATAATCAAAAATTTTTGTTTTAAAAGATTCAAGATTCAAATGTTCAATTTCCCGGGAATCGCCTGCAGTGAGAAAGATGACTGCAGAAAGTAATAGTATTGGTAAAAATATTTTTTTCATTGTAAAGAACTCCTACTGTCTGATTTCTAATAATTTATCGATTTTCTTCTGATCAAATCCCACCACCGGAACATTGTTGATCCACATCTGCGGAACACCCTGCTGACCGGTTTTACGCATCATATCCTGAGCTGCTTTCTGATCTCTGGAAACATCGATATCTTTAAATTTGATCTTGTTTTCTTTCAGGTAGCTTTTCAATTTTCTGCACCAGCTGCAGGTTGGCGTGCTGAAAACAATAACTTTTTTCATTTTCTTCATCTCCTTTATTTTTTCATCTTTTATCTTTAATATAATTCAATATTACACAATGTCAAATAGTTTGCTGAAAGTAAGGAATTTTGCTTTTAAATATTTTCGGAATATCAGTTTGGGATTGAAAATGATATTTCATTATAAATATTCAATTTCATAAAAATTATGATTGACTTTCCCTGCTATTATATTGATTTCTCGATCATGAAAAAGAAATTAATTGAAATTGATCTGCTGATCCAAAACGGATTGCTGTTAACTTATAATCAAAAACCCCGAATCGGCAGTGTTGCCATCCAAGATAACAAGATCATGGAAATTGGGGAAAACGCGACTTTAGAAAGAAAATACAATTGGAAAAATCTGCTGGATGCCACCGGAAAGATCGTGATGCCGGGATTTGTGAACACCCATACTCATGCAGCCATGAGCTATTTCAAGGGCTTGGCGGACGATCTGCCATTAATGGATTGGCTTACCAATTTCATCTGGCCGGCAGAAAAACATTTTCTGACTGCTGAATTCGTGTATGATGCAGTTCTACATGGATGCGCCGAAATGATCCGTCACGGTATAACCTGTTTTAACGACATGTATTTTTTTGGTGATGAAGCGGCACAAGCTGCTCAAAAAGTAGGCATTCGAGCAGTTTTGGGTGAAGGAGTTCTGGATTATCCGGCGGTAAAATATCAAAATGCAGATGAGATTTTTGCCTATATTTCGGAAATGCATGCCAAATATAAAGATCATGGTCTGATAGATTTTGCTGTGGCTCCTCATGCAATTTACACTTGTGGAAAAACCAATCTGATCAAAGCAAAAGAGCTGGCGGCAAAACTGGGAATTCTTCTGCATCTGCATCTTTCGGAAACCAGACAGGAAGTTGAAGATTGCCTGAAAGAACACAGCGTGCGCCCCACAGAATATTTGAATCAGCTGGGAATTTTCGAGCAACCTGTCGTTGCTGCTCATGCCATCTGGCTGAGTAGAGAGGAACATGATATTCTGGCGGAAAAAAATGTCTCTATTGCCATCAATACCAGTAGTAATCTGAAGCTGGCTTCCGGTTTCGATTCCTTTGCCTATTATCTGAAAGAAGGCATCAACCTGAGCCTGGGAACAGATGGCGTAGCCAGCAACAACAATCTGAGTATGCTGCAGGAGATCAGTTTAACGGCAAAATTGCAGAAAGCGCTCAATAATGATCCGACCATTCTGCCAGCCCGGCAGATGATCGAAATAGCCACGCTGGGCGGTGCAAAAGCTCTGCAGAAGCAGAACTCGATCGGCTCATTGCAGGAAGGCAGACTTGCCGATCTGATCACAATCGATATTAACAGTCTGGAAGCTCTTCCCATCTACGATCCTTTTTCGCATCTTGTCTATTCGCTTTCTTCCGAACATATTAAAGACGTGGTGATTAATGGCAATATCGTGATGAAAGATCGCCAACTGCAATTTGTGGAAGAAGCCGAATTGCTTGCAAAAGCCCGCTATCACCAGCAAAAAATTACAGAATTTGTGGCAAAGTGATCTGTCAGTGTATCAGATAGTTTTTGTGGTATCTGTTCCTGAAGTCTTGTTTTTTCTTCTTTTAAGATGATTCAAGATCGAAGGCAGAAGTGCCAGCAGTCCCAGCAGAATAAAAGCCAGTAGAATGTTCCATGAGAAAATATCTTTCAGTGAATTGATCGTATTCAATTGATTTCCGGTATAAGTATAAACCAGCGAACCCGGTAAAATGCCAAAAGCCGTGGTCCAGGCATAAGTACGCAATGGAATTTTGGTTAGCCCGGCAAAGAGGTTGATCATCCAGAAGGGAAAAAGCGGAATGAACCGCAAAGAAAGCAGATAGCTATAGCCATTGATCTTTAGTTCTTTATTGAATTTCGCCAGTTTATCAGCATATTTTTCCTGCAGCTTTGTTCCCAGCAGATAGCGTGCAAACAGAAAAACTCCGATAGCACCGGAAGTTGCTCCCACATTCACATACAAAGCTCCCAAAATGGTGCCGAAAACCAAACCGCCTGTAAGAGTGAGAATGGTAGCACCCGGAATGGAAAAAGCCACCGAGACTGCATAGATCAAAATGAATAGAATAACGGCTAAAAGATAGTTGGCATCAACATATTCCTGCAAAATACTTTTCTGTTCCTGCAGATTTTCGAAGGTAAGATATTTGTGAATGCCGGTAAATCTGATTGCCGCAATGATCAGGATTATCACCAGCAGGATAAGCAGTTTTTTCTGGTATGATTTCATAACTGATCCTATTGTTTCTCAGTTGATTTTGTCAGTAGCGTCACGTTGTCTTTGGTGAAGAAGCCGGTGAAATCTCCGTAACGATGAATGTATTCATTCACCAGCAAAGTAGTTGGCGAAGCTTCTGTAAAAGTTTGTTTCAAACCTGCGGCAGGCGAACCGATCAATTCAACCAGAAATTCCATTTTGTCTTCTTTCAGTTTTTCATAAACAGTTTCTATTTCATCAGTTACGAATGCCATGTGATGCGTTCTCGTACCATAATTATAGATGAATTTTTCGGTGGGACCGGATTCTTCCAGATTTTTGAAAGGAACAATTCCGGAAGTGAAAACCATGGCAAAATCCTGGCTGGAAAGCCGGGCAACGTTGGTGATAGAATTGAAGCTTTTCACATAGATGGCGAAATCGAAATGATAATTGGTGAGTTCCATAAATTCGATGATAGCAGCATCACGATCTTCGGCTCGCACGCGAGTAGCTGTATGATCCAATAAACCGATCCTGCCGAGATATTGACGGGCTGGTTTTGATAAATTCCAATTAAGTGGTTTGGAGTCGGCAGTCTGATATTTTCCTGATCCTTTTTTCCATTCGATGACACCGATGGAAATGCCGGTATATTGCGAAGGAACAGATTGGATGAATTTGAAATTTTCTGTTTCCAGCGGCTTTTTCTGCAGGAATTTTGTGCTCCGTTTTGTTTGAATTTCAAAATATCGGGCGACATCTTTTGCTTTAAATACAAAGCTCTCTAATCTGGTATTGGGCAGATGTTGCGATTTGGGATTAAGATTGAATTCCCGAAATGGATTTTCCGCATTTTTTCTGCTGCGCAATAGAATATCGGCAGAACCTTTTTGCATCAGCAGGCAATTCACAAAATTTTCATCCTCAAATGCAGAATCAAATTTATAGCCGGTATAATCCAGAAATTCCTGAGCTGCCGGTTCTAGATTTTGCGGTTCGGTATTAATGATGACCGCCTGCAGGCCATCCACCAATTCTTGCAATCCCAATTCAGTCTGTTCCAGTGCGACGCGTTTCACCTCTTTCTGCAAAAATTCATCGCTGTTTTTAAAATCATAAAAGGAATCTTTGTGTTCTGGATGTACCGGACACTTGCCATTCTCTATTTCATCATGTACTTCCTGGCATATTGAACATACAATTTTTGGCATCTTCTCTCCTTACAAAAAAAGTTTTTCGATCAATTTTTTCATCCAGTCTTTGAATGAGCGTTTCATATATTCAAAACTGAGTCGCTGGAAGATCTCTGCCTGGGTGGGATAGGAAAAAATAACCGAAGCAAAGGCAGAAGCTTTCATACCTCTGGCAATTGCTAAACTGGCTATCGGGATCATCTCACCTGCTTTTTCACCAACCAGTGTAGCCCCGATGATTTTGCCTTTTTTACCGAGGATCAGCTTCAAAAATCCGTCTCGGTCGTTATCAGCTTTGGCTCGATCAATTTCCGCTAATCGGAAGATCAGAGCATCTCGATAGATACCCAGTTTTTCTGCCCAGGGCTGCGTGTAACCGATATGAGCTACTTCCGGCTTGGTATAAGTCGTCCAGGGAACCATCTTGTAGCTGGCTTTACAACCAAAACCCAGAATGGCATTAGGCACGACCTTTCCAGCCTGATATCCCGCCATGTGGGTAAACTGGAAGGGACCTGTCACATCGCCGGCAGCAAAGATATTTTTTATCGATGTTTTCATTTTATTATCGCTGATGATGTAACCGCGCTTATCTGTTTTTACCCCGAGTTTATCCAAGTTCAAACCGGTTGTATTGGGAAGGCGTCCGGCAGAAACCAGAAGTGCGTCACCGGAAATTTTAATTTCTTTTCCGGCACTTTCCACCAATACAGTTTTCAGCTTATCCTGCTGTGAAACCGCTTTAACTTTGCACTGCAAACACAGCTCCACTCCATCGCGATCAAAAACCTCTTTCATCACTTGCCAAACTTCCGGATCATCTTTGGGGAAGAGATGATCGTTATGATCGATGATGGTAACTTTTGCTCCTAAATGCCGAAACCCTTGCCCCAATTCCAAACCGATCGGTCCGCCACCGATTATCACCAGATGATCTGGCAGCTCACTTAGATCGAAGATCGTTTTATTGGTAAGGAAATCTACTTTTCCCAAACCGGGAATGGGCGGAATGCGAGCCGTGGAACCAGTGGCAATAACAATTTTCTTGCCGCTTATTTGCTTGTCTCCAAGCTGCACAGTGTGCGGGTCGATAAGAGTTGCTTCAACCAGAAATACATCTACTCCCAATCCTTCAAATCTCTCTTTGGAATCATGGGGTTCGATCTCGGCGATCACCGATTTTACCCGCTGCATCACTTTTTTCAGATCAACTTTTTGTAAATCCGCAGCCAGGGCAAATTCATCTGAATTTGTAATATCCTTTGCCAGATGGGCAGTCCTTAAAAAAGTTTTGCTGGGAACGCAGCCGTAGTTCAGGCAGTCGCCACCCATTTTATGATTTTCGATCAGAGCTACTTTGGCACCCAATCCCGCTGCACCGGAAGCAACTGTAAGACCGGCGCTGCCTGCCCCCAGAACAATTACATGATAATCATATTTCATCTTCTTTCTTCCTTTGGAATGTTCAGATTCCAGTTATAATCCAGATACTTGATTTTGTAAGCACTAATATCAACCTCAGAATATTTCTCGATAAATTTCGGCACGCTTTCAAAATCGTCTTTGAACCATTTGAAAATATTGGAGATTTCTGCCGTTTTTTTGATTCGATTCACTTTCATACCTTTTGTTTTGTTCTGCAAAAAGCGTTTGGTATTTTCTTCCAGTTGGCCGATCACAGTTTCAGGTCGATAGGCTTGTTTGATCAGATCGGGACAGGAAAGAGATGCACAAACTATACCGAAATGGATAAGCGGCTGGTTCATCGGCCGCAGTATTTCATGCTCGATCTCGCCCAGTGAGTAAATCCTGCCACCAACATCTATTGCCTCATTCTTCCAAACCGGTTTGAACAGATTACCGCCATCTTTAATGCTGGCTGGGATATTATTATCCAATACAACTTTGACGGCTGCGATGTTGTAAATATTGATCCAGAATGCCAGTTTCTTTTCGTGATTTGACAAATGGGAAATATCAAACTTTTGCAGTGAAAGAATGATTTCGGCAAATATAGTATCGTTTTCTAATTTTCGATAGTCCAGACTATGAAATGCGATGCCCTCTTTCGTTTCTGCTTGAATATATTTATTACTCAGCTTATCCCATTTATCATAAATTTCGGTCTGCGCTGCCAGATTTAAAATTATTAGCAACAATATTGTTATCAGTGCTGTTTTCATCGATCACCTCGCTATTTAAGATACGCCTGATTTCTTGAGCAATTCGTTCATTGCGGCTTACTTTACCCAGGAATTCTTTGACATCATCAAAATTATCGAAATCACATCTTTTGCTAATAATATATAGTTTATTTTTGTTATCCAAAACTTTTTCTGTGGTTTGCTGGAAGACCTGATCTGTGCTCCAGGAGATTCTTTGAAAATATTGCGGATCAAAACTCTTTCTGGTAAAGCCGATCAGATAATATCCGCCATCTTCGGCAGGACCCAGGACAACATCATGTTTTTTCAGAGAAGCGGCAGCTTCCAGAATCAACTCTGCGGAAAGTTCGGGCACATCGGCTCCGATAAGTACAGCGGCATCGAATGGCTGCCGAAAACAGCCGGCAAAAGCATTTGCCATTCGCCCACCCATGCCGTTTCCAGACTGCAGATTAAATTCCTGCTCCAGCCCCAGAAGTTGCTGAAAATTTTTCAGAGAAGCGGCAGGCGAATATTCGATGCCCACCGGCAAGCCACTTTCGATAACACGCTGCCAGTTATCCAGTAATAAAACTTTATAGATCTCTGCTGCTTTTTCTGCCCCTATCGTTCGGGCTAATCTGGATTTCACCTGACCCGCTTGAGGGTATTTGGTAAAAAAAATAAGTTTGCATTTCATTTCGTTCAGCGGAATAAACTATTCCGAGATTTCGCCCCCTCAGCTGGATCCGCTGCCGGCTGTGCAGCCATAGCAGTGATTGGCAACAGCGATCATTCTGGCCAGAATCTTATCCAGATCGAAATCTCTGATGTGACCAATGGGAAAAGCTTTGAGCTCCAGCATTTGATTAAAATCACAATCATAAATATAGCCGTCGTAACTCACCGAGATCTGATGACGGCACATCAAATTATCTATAGTACAGGAATTATGAGCATCAACCAGCATATCCATGTAATCCTGCAATTTATCTGCCCGTACCAGGGTTTCCAGATAACGGTTGATCGGAAAATTATTTAAGCAGAACAGATTGTTGAAAACAATGTTGTAATTTTTATGCAAATTTTCTTTGAATTCCCTTTCCAACTGTGCCTGATCTGAACTTAAAAAAAGTCCGGTGGGATTATAGACCAGATTCAAGTTCAGCGTTTTTCCATAGCCTCGTTGATTCAATTTCTGCAAAGCCAGAATTGATTTCCGAAAAACGCCATCGCCCCGCTGCCTTTCAGTGGAGCTGGCTCTAAAATGCGGCAGTGATGCCACGATCTGCACCTGATTCGCCGCCAGAAATTCATAGAGATATTCATAACCGGGTTCTTCCAGAATGGTTAGATTGCTGCGAACGATGACCTGTTTGCCGGCCTTCCGCGCTTCTGTAACAAAATAAGGGAAGTTTTCATTCATTTCCGGAGCTCCGCCCGTAATATCTACCGTTTCGATCTGGGCAGTATTCCTGATCACATCCAGACACAGATCCACAGTTTCACGATCCATTTCACGTTCATCATTTGGAGAAGAATTCACATGACAATGCCGGCAGGTTTGATTGCATTTTCTACCGATATTGACCTGAAAAGTTTTGATGCTGACCGTTTTTAACGGATATGAACCAACTTCCTCCAGTTTTTCTTCAAAAGGTGATGCCTTCTGCCGCAGCAGCTTCAGCTGTTCTTTCGTTTCCATCTATTTCAAATCAGCGTCTCATCGATCTTATTCATCATCTGGGTGCTGTGAACCAGAGTTATGCCGGCAAGCATGGCAGAAGCCACGTGCACAGCTTCATTCATCTGCTCTTCGTCCGCACCTTTGGCCAGACAGGCATCGGTATAGGCTTCGATGCAATAGGGACACTTCTGAGCATGAGCCACTGCCAGGGCGATCAAAGCTTTTTCCCTTTCGCTGAGCGCTCCTGCCGCCATCACGCTATTATAATAATCAAAATACTTATCGCCCAATTTCTTGTTCACGCGGGTAATATTGCCGAATTTCTTCAGATCTTCCGATTTGTAATATACATCCATTTCGTCTCTCCTCAACTTTTATCTTTTGCTCTTGGATAAAATCTAATCAATTTCTCTGCCGGCACACCCAAAA
Source organism: Candidatus Cloacimonadota bacterium (assembly GCA_021734245.1). Classification (NCBI taxonomy): domain Bacteria; kingdom Pseudomonadati; phylum Candidatus Cloacimonadota; species Candidatus Cloacimonadota bacterium. Next base: position 33,147 of record JAIPJH010000002.1, read on the forward strand.
AAAATAATCCCGACAAAATTGGATTTCTCAGCATCACAAAAAAAATACCTTCTTCTTCCCAACGTCTTGCCGATGTTCTTACTTTATGCGGAATAATGAACACTTTCTCTTTTTTACTTCTTACTCTCTTCATTATTTGAATGTCTTCCATTATTGGAATTTCAGCATAGCCACCCAATTCATGAAAAAAAAACCTGCTGAAAAACTGACCTTGATCTCCGTAGGGAATTCTGAAAAGGCGGCTGCGCAACGATGCTGTTCGAGAGATCACTTCTCGGATCAGCCAATTCCTGCTTTCAAACCAGATATCAAAAGCACCTGCTTTGAAACCGCTTTTGATTATCTGATCGATCATTTTCAGTCCATTCTCGGGCAGCAAACTATCGGCATGCAGAAAAAGCAGGACGTCTCCTTTTGCCTTTTTCGCTCCGGCATTCATTTGGACAGCTCTGCCAGGTCGGGAAGCAATTTTGATTACGTTATCGTCTTCTATCAAATTCAAAGTTTTTGCATTTTCATCCCCATCTACTACTATTATTTCAAGATGTTTGTATTCCTGACTCCTGAGTTTCGCTAGCGATGAATTGATTTGAGGTTCATCGTAAACTGGTATTATTATTGATATCATTAATCCCTCTTTCACTTTGTTTATAAAAATAATTATTGCCAAAAGATGGGCAATAACTTTCTTGAATTAAATTCAAAATAGGTGGGGTTAGAAAAATGAAGATAAGATTACTTATACTCGTTTTAATACTTTCATTAGCGCTCATTTCCGAGACAGATCTGGCAAAGGAAGATTTAGAGGGAAAAGTTAAAGCAATTACCAGCTCCACGTTTAAAGCAGATACCGATTCTGAAGAGCTTGTGTGGGAATTGAAAAGTACAATTTCAGCAAAAACTATCAAAATCTTCGATGTTAAGGGAAATCTGATAGAAGAAAAAAATTTCATGGAAGATGGTACAATTTTCAGCAGCTCAGTTTACGAATATGACGAATCTGGCAACAATTCCAAAATAATAGATTCAGACGGTGCTGGAATAAAATATTGTTATAAATACGATTATGATGAAGACGGCAATATGCTGGAAGAAAAACAGTTTGGTGCAAACGATGATCTTCTGGGAAAATATATTTTTGAATACGATGAAAAGGGCTACAAAATTAAATCGCAGGAAATCGATACTGATGGGAACGTGACTACTACTTACAAATATGTAAATAATAACGATGGAAAACCCGTCGAGCAAAAGATCTTCGATGGAGATGAACAGCGAAATCATACAAAGATCGAATATGATGAAAACGGAAATCTGACAAAAAGCTGGCTTTACGATGAAGATGATAACTTGAAGGAAACAAACATACTAACTTACAACGAGAATGATAAACCTGTGACAATGATTTCAGAAAATAAGATCGATGAAGTAATCAAAAAATATGATTACGTTTACAACGACATCGATAAGGTAAGCCAGGTAGAATTGTATGAGAACGCTGTTTTAGTTCGCTCCGAAGATTACGAATACAATGAACACGGCGATGACAAGTGGATGAAATTTGATCTGGAAGGCACGATAACAACTTACAGATATGAATATAAATATGACGATCAGGGAAATTGGGCAGAAAAAATTGAATACAAAAACGATGAGCCAGACATAAAATATATCAGGGAAATAACTTATTACGAATAAAGAAGATAAAACTAAAAAGATTCTAAAAGATCTGGAAAAGAAGGTAAAATCCAATCCAGATCAATATATTTTTGCTCCGCCAGCTTCGGCTGCAGAAATCGACAAGATCGAACTGATAACCGGAATTGAACTACCTGATTCTTACCAGAAATTCCTGTTGAAATTCAATGGCGGATTCATCTGCCCTGCTTATTTCAAAGGTCAGACAAATTTACAGGAAAGACTTGAGACTGCCAAATGGAATTCACTCACAATTTTCAGCTTACAGGAAATGTATCAAAAATATCAGGAATTAGAATTGTGGAGTTGGAAATTGTTCAATGACTGGCAGGGCGTTTATCCGATAATTCCGATAGCCAGAGCGATCAACAACGAACTGCTGGTAATTGTCAATCCGCTGCAAAGTGGAGAATCACCTGTTTTCGATGCTTTTCATGAAGATCCTATTTGCGATTGGGGAATTTTGTATGACAGTTTTGCTGATTTTCTGGAAAGTTACCTGGAACTGGATGGAAAAATTTCTACTATTTCATCAGCCGATAAAACCGCCGAAAATTACATTCCAGAAACGGGGTGGAAATTCGTTCCCAATGATGATTTCAGTGACGAAGATTATCTGAGATATTTTTCTCTGAAATTGGAAATGGAACCGGATGATTTTATCACTTTGTGTGATTGTTCACGTTTCTATCTGAATAAAAAAGATACAAATTCTGCCCTGTTTTATGCCAGTAAAGCTATCGTTTCTTCCCCCGAAAGTGATTGGGGTTATTATCATCGATTTATGGTTTATCGCGAGATGAATAAAAACGAATTGGCATTAAAAGATATTTTACGGGTAAACAAGATCGATCCCGAAAGATCTTTATATCTGGCAGAGATTGGTGATGTTTATTTTGATTTGAAAGAATATGAAAAAGCTATCGAATTTTCCCAAAGAGCGCTTGATGCAAACCCTACTTTTGCCGTTCCTTATATGACTTTGGAAAAGATTTACAGGAAAATTGGAGATCAAGAATCAGCAGACAAATATGCCGATCTGGCAACTGATTTTTTGAACGAAGATTTTTAACAGTATTCAATAATAGTCTCCCTTCGTAAGGGAGAATTTAAGAGGGTCTATTTTAAAAGTTCAGGATTTCAGCTTATCAGCAAATGAGCGCTATGGGTACGACACTACAAGAATCCAGTGCTTCACTGGGTAAAATAACAAAAAATAATTTGTTCCAAAGATTATATTCAGTTATCTTTCAAACTCAACTGTCAGCTCTCTCATGCTTTCAATCAATTTCTCATCAAACTGCTCTTCTTTAATTCGCCACTGCCAGTTGCCAGCAGCTTTACCGGGAGTGTTCATTCTGGCTTCATTTCCCAGTTCCAACCAATCCTGCATCGGTGCAACGGCGATATTTGCCTTACTCTGCCAGATCGCTTCTATCATTGCCTTGCATATTTCATTTTCCCTGCAACTCAGATAATCACAAACTTGTTTTTTTTGTTCCTCACTCAATTTCTGAAACCAGCCCAAAGTTGTATCGTTATCATGAGTTCCAGTATAAGCTGCGCAATTTTCTTCATAATTCTGCGGTAAATAAGGATTATCATCTCCCCCACCAAAAGCAAACTGCAAAATCTTCATGCCGGGAAAACCAAACTTTTCTTTTAATGCTATCACATCATCGGTGATCACGCCCAGATCTTCCGCTACGATCGGCATGGAACCGTAAGTAGAATTTAGGACAGAAAACAGCTCTTCTCCCAAAGCCGGCTGCCAGCTGCCTTTAATTGCAGTTTCTTCGCCAAATGGAACAGCCCAGTATCCGGCAAATCCACGGAAATGATCAACTCGGATCAGATCGAACATTTTGAGCGAATGACCAAATCTCTGTTTCCACCAGGCAAAATCGTTTTCCTGCATCTTTTGCCAGTTATAAAGCGGATTTCCCCACAATTGTCCGGTTACAGAAAAATAATCCGGCGGAACTCCGGCAACAAAAGTGGGATTGCCATTTTCATCAAACAGAAACAAATGCCGATTCGACCAGGCATCAGCACTATCCAAAGCTACAAAAATGGGAATATCACCAAAAATCTCAATGCCATTTTGTCTGGCATAATCATGAAGTCTGCTCCATTGCTGCCAGAAGATGAACTGCAAAAATTTATAATAATCGATCTCATCTACCAGATTGATACTGAACTTTTCCATTTCCAGAGATGAACGCAGTTTTACATCTTGCGGCCAATCAATCCAGGACTTACCACCAAAATGATCTTTTATTGCCATAAAAAGTGCATATTCATGCAGCCAGAATTCATTCTGCTGGCAAAATTTATCATAATCTGCATCTTTTTGAAAACTGTAATAAGCTTTCTTCAGCAGTTTATTTTTCTCGATGAACAAGCGACCATAATCTACATTTTCCTGTGATAAATTCTCCAGGCTTTCCAGGTCAGATAACTGTAATAATTCTTTTTGAACCAGATCGTTCATATCCAATAAAAGCGGATTTCCAGCAAAAGCTGAAAACGTCTGATAAGGTGAATCGCCGTAACCTGTGGGACCCAGCGGACAGATCTGCCAGATCTTCTGATCTGCCCTGGAAAGTTTATCTACAAATTCAAAAGCTTCTTTTCCCAAAGTGCCAATTCCCTGAATGTTTGGAAGAGAAGTAACGTGTAACAAAGCTCCACTTTGTCTCTCTTTAAAATTCAAAATTCACCTTCCTAAAAAATTTTGACAGCATTGAGAATGACCTTCCCAAAAAGGCAAGAAAAAAAATATCTTGATTGATGAATCAAGTTCATAAAGATGGATTTTGTGTTAATTTGAAATCATATTCAAAAAGTGAAAAAAATAAAAAAAAGGAGCGAATGATGAAAAATTTATTGGTCGTCTGTTTTATTCTTATTTTTGCTTTTCCGCTGTTTTCGCAAAGTTCTTCCGAGCAATCTGTCACAGAGCAACAAGTAGAAATGGTGGAGTTACTTTATGACACTTTTGAAGACAACTCGGAAGAATGGCCTCTGGGAGATAATGAAGATTACCTGCTGAAGATCGAAAACGGTAAATTGATTTTTCGCCATAAGAATACAGAAGGTAGTTATTATATCTGGCAATGGTCATGTCTGAATGGGGATGAACCTTTTTTGATCGAATCTACCATGAATCATACTGCCGGGGCAGAGAATTACGGTTTTGGTTTACTCTGGGGACTTGATAACGCAGAAAATTATTTCACCTTCAATATCACCGATAATGGTTATTATCGGATTGGACGAAAAAAAGAGGGAGAATGGCATGCTTATGTAGATTGGACGCAATCTTCCCGCATAAATACAAATGGCATTAGAAATTCTCTGCAGCTGGAAAAGGAAGGAGACAAAATCAAATTTTATATCAACGGCAGTTATGTTGATCAGATAGATTTTGAGACCATTTTCGCCGATGGAGTTGGTTTCGTGATCTGGGGAGATCAAACGATTGAAATTGATCACCTCACAGTGAAGGGAAGCGGGGACTGGGAATGGATGATGGAAGATTTAATGTTGGATTATTAACTAGATTCTTCCTCGGATATTTCATTGAAATCGGGTGATAATCCTTCTATTATTAGACATAATGGATTCCTTTTATAAGCGGTAAAAGAGATTCTTCCAACCTGTACCGGCGTAGTGGGCACGAAGCTGTAAGATGGAGATGTGAAAAATGTGGAACAGAATTGGTAAATTGCATCAAAGAAGAAGAGAACTTGTAGGGGCAATTCGTGAATTGCCCAAAAGTATATCGACCTGGCAGGTCGATAAATAAATAAGTTAGCAGCAAGCAAGCTGCTTGCTATACAAGGAGAGAAGAAATGAAAAAAATTTTTGTATTTTTTTTATACTTTTAGTTGCATGTTCACTTTTTGCTCAAAGGGCTGCAAAACCTGCTAATAAAACTTCCACCGACACAGAAGAAACCACAGAAGAAACCACAGAAGAATCGTCAGAATTAATGAATCTTCTGGTCGATTCGTTCGACAACAACGATAACAGCTGGACTACGGGTGACGACGATGAGCGTTCAATCGAAATTCAAAATGGAAAGATGACCTTCCAACACAAAAGAACAGAAGGTAGTTATTTGGTATGGAACTGGAGTTACATGGATGGTGATTATCCTTTTACTATCGAGACTTCGATGAAACAAACCGGTGGAGTGGATGATCGTGGTTATGGGGTGATGTGGGGAGTTGATAATGCGGATAATTTCTACACATTCAATATCTCCGATAATGGCTTTTATCGAATTGGTAAAATGAAAGAAGGTGAATGGACAGAATATGTTGGTTGGACCGAAAGCTATCTAATAAATACCTACGGCAGTACAAATACACTGAAATTGGTGAAAGAAGGAAATAAAATCAATTTCTACATCAACGGAACTTATGTGAATCAAATAACCTATGAAGATATTTTTGCCGATGGCGTCGGTTATGTTATCTGGAGAAATCAAACTTTAGATATTGATTATCTGAACGTTTACGGATCAGACGACTGGGAACTTTGGTGGGATATGCTTGACGATTATTAGAAACATAAATTCTATAAACCTTCTAGGCTTTCTTTAGCTTGGAAGGCCTTGTGTTACTGAATCTTATGCAAGAACAGAAGATAAAATGAAAATAACTGATATTATGGCAATTTTTCATTGAAATCGGGTGATAATCCTACTATTATTAAATTTTAATGTGGTGACTTCCTTCATAAGCGGCAAAAGAGATTCTTCCAACCTGTGCCGGCGAAGTGGGCACGAAGCCGTAAGAACAACGTGCATGAGACGTCCAGCCTTCACCCAGCTTTGGCTTGGCAGGCAGAATGACAGTACTTCTCGATGCACAACAAGTTTTCTCGTTCCAAAACTCCAGTTTTGGAACGCAATTTCTAACGAAACTCCGTTTCGAGATTCTTCATGAGAACAACCTTTGCAAGATGCTTCCGGTCTTCGTCTCGAAAGAATTCGGGACTACGCCTTGGCTGGCAGAATGACGGAAACCAAAGCTGTCATCCTGTTCGTTCTTCGTAGTACTACGAAGGATGAAAGTGATCCGGCAGCTGCCGGATCGTATCGAAGGATATGGAATGATTAATGATTAATCTTTCCGACAGCAATTTCAAGAATTTTCGAAAGAAGCTGACGGAAAGAATCGAACTCTACCATCCCGCTTTTCTCGAATCAATTTATGGTAGATCTGCATGTAATTCTCAGCTGTATTTTTAAGATTGAATCTGCGTTTCGATTCGCTCATAATGCGCTGTAATTGCTTTTCTTTTAGTTCGGTTGGCAAAGCATAAAAATTCATAGCTTCCCGAATTCCAAATTCCAAACCTTCTTTATCGGCAATCAGAAAACTGAAGCCATTTCCTGTATTATTCACTACATCCAGGTGTTCAACTGTATCTTTCAAACCTCCCGTGGAGCGCACGATGGGCAGCGTTCCAAAACGGGGAGCTTCCATCTGCGGCAATCCGCAAGGTTCGTAGCGCGACGGCATCAAAATGAAATCGGCAGCAGCTTTTCCCAGATTACTGAGAGATTCATCAAAATTCATGTAAGAAATGTTCTTGTATTTGGCATCGTATTTATCCAGGATCTTTTCCAGTTTTTTATCACCATTTGCCACCACAGCGATTTGCATTCGGAATTTCTTCATAAAGTAATCCAGATTTTCTATCAAAAGATCGGGACCTTTCTGAAAATATAATCGGTTCGGCCAGAAGAAAATAGGAATATCAGGATCGATGGGTAATTTCATTTTTTCCTGGAATTGTTTTTTATTTTCTGCCTTTTTCTCCATCATGTTGTATTTATTGAAGTTGATGATATCCCGCATTACTTTGGAGTTCACTGTGTCGTTTGGTGCATTTAAAATTCCAGCTGCTCTGCCGCTGTCGCATTTCATTTTTATCATTTCAAAGATTGGTTTTGACACGATTTCGGGGAACATATTTTCTCTTAATTCCTGCAGGAATGTTTCACTTACTGTATTAAAAAAATCAGAAGCAAAAATCGCGGTAGCGGTAAAATCAATATAATTGGTTTTGAAATGCTGCGGCCAGGTTTCTTTTATATTTTCAGGATAATTTCCAAAATACAACCATTCCACAAAATCTACAGGGCGAATTCCGCTGCTTTCGATTTCCATCATCGTTTGCTTTTCTGTGAAAATATTGTGTAATGTAAACAGCGTCTTAATTCCTTTTGCTTTGGCAGCTGCCGGAATTAGACCTGTCATCCAATCGTTACAATGGATCACATCGGGTTGAATATAATCCAGCAGTAAATTTATTACATGCCTCTGCAAAGCCAGAGAACGTTTGATCGGTGAATGAAAAGGATTTTCTTCATAAGGATTTTTCAGGTATGAAAAAGCGCTGTCATTTACCAGATGAATTCCACGTCCACTCAATACAACTGCCAGCTTATCGATTTTCTGGCTGGTAATATCCGCCATTTGCTTCACGGTGCGATCGTATTTGGGCAGCACGATATGCAGTTCAAACTCCTGGCTATCATTCAGGTGACGAACCAAACTGGCAGAGATATCGCCCATTCCACCGCCTTTGGCAGCAAACAGATTGGCAGCATTTCCCATACCTTCAGGCAGTTCTGTGATCTCAGGGGTGCAAAGCAAAATCTTGGGTTTACTGCTTTTCGTTACTACGTTTTCGTACTGCCGGCTGATCTCCTGATTTACAGCATTGGCATTTCTATTTCTCATGCGGTTTTTCCTCCCCGAGACTTTCCAAAAGCACTTCAACCTGATATTCTGAACTAATTAAATTTTGTTTGATTTTTTTGAAAAACTTCAACCATTTATTTTGAGATCTTTTCTTTGTGATAAACAATAAAATCAAGCTTTCCATCAATTTGATATATTCTGCAAATGACTCAAGATTGAACCAAATTTTTTCTTCAAATTCATTAATTGCCAGGAACTTGATTATTCGAGGTTTCTGTAGAATCATCTTTAGCCATTCCAATTGATCTTCTGCATCTCTGATCTTTGTTATGGAATCTAAAATCACACCAATCTGGAAAGCAAAATCTTCTTCAAGTTCGGGAATAAATTTTTCTGATATTGAATTGATCTCGGAATCAATTAGGGAATCATGATACCAATTTTTACCAAACTTATTTTGGAAGATCTCGATCAGGGGTTCTAACATAGAAACCAATAAAATTGAAAGTTTTTCTTTTTCGGAAAGGTCATCGGAATTCAGCAGCACAACATTTTGGATATTTTCACAAATCGATTTTGAAATTTTATCTGATTTTTTTACTTCAAAATTCCCAACCAATTCAGAAATATTTTTGCTGATCCTGAAATTCAACTCTTTCTGCCAGGAAGCATTATCTTTAATTTTTTTGGCCTTCCATTTAAGGATAAGCTGCTTCAAAAATTCTTTAGAAATTAGTTTAGCAAAACTGTCCAGCAGATCAGCATATTCCATTCTCTTCAATTCCCGATTGATATTCTTCGTTCCTTCCAGATGCAGATGATCGTGAAGTCTGGCATATATTCCCGCGGTATCATAAACCTCGACCACTTCCCAGAAAACGTGATATTTGAAGGCAGATAATTTCAGGAACATTCCTCTATCGTATAGATCTTTAGATCTTCGTATGTAAGAAAGTCCGGTTATGGCATCTTTAAAGATCGTTATCCAGTTATCTTCATTGTGCAAATTCCATAATTCGGCCAGTGTGACCTGTTGCCATTCAATATTGTCTTCCACGAAGACCGGTTTTTTGGCATGATGAACATTTCCCCACGTTTCCTGAAATACATTATGGTATACTACCAAAGATCGCTGACCTTGAAACTCGTTGCTGTAGGCAAAAACATTTTCATTCAGATGGCCATCGGTATTTACAAAATCGTAGAGAACAAATTTTTCTACATCGCTGAACAATTCCCGTTTTTTCAATAATGGGAAGATCTCTTTTTGATGTCTTTCCACCATATATCTATTAGGATTTTCCCACATTTTTGGTTTGGAAAATTCCATGCCGTAACGCTCAGTAAATCCCTCGATCTGACCGTGGGCAAACATGGGAAGTCCCGGCATTGTTGCCATCAAAATGCAAACTCCGAAGTATTTATCATCCGTGCCAAATTGTGAGATCGCAGTTTCTTCATCGGGATTGCTCATGAAGTTCACAAATCGTTTTAGGATTTGTGGATTGAACTCCAGCACATTCTTTATCGATTCGCGATATTTTTGATTTTCTTCTGCTTTCAGCATATTCATAAAAGCGCTGTTATATACCCGATGCATTCCCAGTGTACGCACAAAATAACCTTCCATCATCCAGAAAGCTTCAGCTAAAAGCAATGTATCAGGAGCTTCTTGTGCCACGCGATCGACTACTTCCCGCCAGAATTCGTTGGGAATATGATAATTAAATTCTTCTCTGCTCATCGCATGTCGAGATCGTCCGGGAATTGCTCCGCCACTTCCCCGTTCTGGAAACCACAAACGCTGAATATGCTTTTTCGCCAGCGTCATAGCAGCATCGAAGCGGATCACCGGAAATCTTTTTGCAATCGAGATTATTTCTTTGATAACAGCTTCCCGCACTTCCGGCAGCAGATAATTCAATTGAGCTGTATCGTTCCAGGGAATGCTGGTTCCGTCGTTTCCATGATAAATATAACGCGATCTGCCATCTCTTTTGTCATAAAGCTTGAAAACAACTGCTGCATCACTTTCGTCAAAATAATGATCTTCCAGAAAAATCTCGATTTCTCCTCGATCAGATAGATTTTGACTATGGAAATTATAGGAAGGAAATGGGGGTTCATTTTCCTGTAGAAACCAGTCGGGATGCTGCACGATCCAATCGGAATCGATCCCCATGTGATTGGGAACCATATCGCAGCCGATCCGCATTCCAAAATGCCAGGCTTTTTTCTGCAGTTCATGCATTGCTCCATTGCCACCCAGCTCGTGTGCCACATGATAATTTTTGAGCGAATAAGCACTGGCAATAGCTTCCTGATCTCCTTTCTGCTGCTTGAACTTTCGGGAAGCATCGCTGCGTTCCCAAATTCCAATCAGCCAGATTCCAGAAAAACCTCTATCGGAAATTTCCTGCAATTCTTCTGGTGGAACCTGATCGAGTCTGCTGATTTCCCGATCATATTTTCTGCTGAGTTGCGCCAGCCACACATAAGTAGATTTTGCCAGCAGAACCAGCTTACTCATCCAATCCTGATCTTCGGAAAATCTTTCATATTCTTCATCGGAAAAATCGTAAATCTGAGTTGGACCGGGTCCGCCACCACGGAAAGTTGTTTCTTCATTCAGAATGTCCAAACCTTCCAGAAGCTGCCAGAGCAGATCACCCAGAAGTTCACCAAAATGAGTTCGGATAAATTCCAGCTGCTGCTGAATAGAACCTTTTTTCATGGCTATCAGAATTAATTCCAGCAAACTGTAGTTCTGTGCTATTTTGGGTTTTTCGGAAAAATATTTTTTAGAAAATTCTATCAGTTTATGATACGTTTTTTGCTTTTTTAACTTTTTATCATCAAAGAAAATACTAAATTTCTGGAAGGCTTCGTTTTGGTTGCAAAACCAGATAATAAGAGATTCAAAGATAATTTCATCTTCATTGATTGCATAGTTCTTCTGTATTTGATCTTTGAACTGATTAAAATCATTTTGATCAGAATTGTGCAGGATATGCTCGTAAATATCTTTCCAGGCTGAAGGAGCATTTTTGATTGTGTAAGCAGAAATAATCTGCCTGTAGATCTTTATGAGCAGCTGCAAGCCGTTTAATTCACCGGCCGAAATATTTTTTATATTTTCGCTGCTTAATTTCTCGATTATTTTGTATAACGCCTTGCTGTCTTTAAAAGCAAGTGAACCATCTGACTGCAGAAATTCTTCTAGATGCAGTTTCTGTAACACTGATTTTTTTACTGGAATATTTCTCAATTTCTTACCAATCAATCCTTTAATAATACCACTTTATATAATCTTCAAATTGCTGGAAGAAACATGGTTTTGGTCGAATTCTAACATTGATACTCTGCTTTCCGGCACCAATGATATTTGTTTTCAGTTCATAATGAGCAATGTCCTTTTCTTTACCAGTGAAATCCAACGGAATTACCTGCCAGTCGGTTTCGTTTTCCATATAAAATGCTTCCACTTTTATCAGGTCTTCCGAAGCACTATCGATAAATAATTCCACTTTAACATTAAGATCCAAACCACTCTCAACATGCTCGTCTGGATAAATATTCATCTCCACTTTCTGGAATTTGATCTTATTCCAATACTGCTTTATCATATCCTGAGTTTTTTGTAATTTTTTCAGATTTACAAATTCATTTTCAGAAAGCTGCAAATTGTTATGGTAACTCGGTAAATAAGATTTGTTCAAGTAATCACGCAGAACTCGTTGCATATTGAATTGACTTCCCACATCTTGAATAGAATTCTTCATCATTTTGATCCAATTTTTTGGAAGACCATTTCTATCCTGATCATAGTAAATTTTAGTAATCTCATTTTCCAGGATATCATAAATTTCATTAGCTTCCAATGTGTCTCTCACACTGGGATCAAAAATGTTGTCTCCGCTGGTTATCGACCAGCCGTTGCCTTCGTTATAGCATTCCGGCCACCAACCATCTGGAACACTGAGGTTCAAAGCTCCATTCATTCCAGCTTTCATGCCCGAAGTTCCGCTGGCTTCATGTGGTTTGATCGGATTATTCAGCCACACATCTACACCTTGCACCAGATGACGAGCAATATTAATATCATAATTTTCCAGAAATACGAAGCGGTGTTCCATTCCAATATCTTTCGCGAAATCGATCAGAGATTTGATGACAGCTTTTCCTTTTTCATCTGCAGGATGTGCTTTACCAGCATAAATAAACTGGATTGGCCTTTCTTCATTGGAAAGCAACTTCAACAATCTTTCCTTGTTGTGCAGAATCAGCGAACCACGTTTGTAAGAAGCAAATCTGCGTGCAAATCCTACCAGAAGATGATTGGGATTTAAAACTGAACCGACTCGAATTGCCGAAGCTCCCCGATAAACCAGAGTATGCAGAAGACGTCTTCGTACAAAAGAGATCAATTGTTCTTTGCGCTCTTGATGAGCATGCCAGATTTCCACATTGGGAATCGTATGAATATTTTTCCAGGTGTTTTCATCATCTGCCCGATGCTGATAATCCGTTCCCAGATAACGATCAAACAAGCGAGCCATCTGCCTGCTGATCCAGCTTTGAACATGAACACCATTCGTGATGGCGGAAAATGGAAATTCATCTTCGTAAAGGTTTGGATAAATAGGATGCCACATTTCACGGGCTACTTCACTGTGTATTTTGGAAACACCATTTACAAATTTGGAAAATCTTATAGCCAAAGCAGAAAGATTGAAATTGTTGTTCCCTGGCATTTTAGCATATTCGCTGAAACGCTCAAAACTTATTCCGCACGATGTAACTTCTTTTTCCAGATACAATTTTACAAGTTGAGAATCAAATTCCTCATTTCCAGCTGGAACTGGAGTATGAGTGGTAAATACCGTGCTACCCTTTATAAGATTCATAGCTTCATCGAAGCTGAATTTGTTTTCTGTTATCAAATTCTGTAATCTTTTTATAATCAGGAAAGCAGAATGTCCTTCATTCAAATGATACACATTAGGCTGCAATTCCAAAGCTTTTATCAATTCCAGCGAACCAAATGCCAACACTATTTCCTGCAGCATTCGCATGGTTCTGTCGGCCACGTAAAGGTGATCGGTTATGGCACGAAATTGCGGTTTATTCTGTTCCAGATCGGTATCCAGAAGGTAAAGCGGAACCTTTCCCACAAAAGCATTGTAAACTTTTAAATAAACTTTTTCATCACGTAAGTTTATAGAAAGTAAGAGATCCTTGCCATCTTTATCTTTCAGTTTCTGAATCGGTTTATTGTACCATTCATTTTCGGTGTAAACTTCCTGCTGTTTTCCTTCCAGATCGATGCGTTGATTGAAATAGCCATAACGATACAAAAGTCCAAAAGCTGTTAATGGAATTCCCAGATCGGAAGCTGCTTTCAGATGATCTCCGCTCAACACTCCCAAACCTCCGGAATAAACCGGTAAAGATTCATGAATTCCAAATTCCATCGAGAAATAGGCAATTTTAAACTCGGGATCAAACTTCTTTTTTTCTCCGTTTTCATCCAGAAAGAAACCTTCATATTGCTGGAATGTTTCGAATTTTTCATACACCGAGTTCATCTCGTTCATAAATCCGGAATTCTGTGAAAGTTCTTCCAGTTTTTCATTAGGAACATCTTGAAGAACTTTGAGCGGATTATGATCAAATTTTCTGAACAGTACCGGATCGATTCGATTAAATAAGCGAAATGCATCTGGATCCCAGGTTGACCAGAGATTACGAGCAAGTTTTAATAGCGGTTCCATGTCTTTGGGAACTTGCGGATTCACATAAAAATTTTTGAATTTTATATTATCTTTCATAATTACCTCCATATAATATGTAAATTTACATAAGTCGAATATGTGTCAACTCTCTTAGTCGACTATTTTAATATGATGACCATTAAAACTTTTTTATTTTTTTCGGCTGCAGGTTTTGTTTGACGGAATTACTGTCATAAAAAGATTCAGATAAGGATAAAATTATGATAGAAAAATATAGAACAAAGTTCAATTACACACCTCCCATCGGGGGAGTGAAAAAAGTTTTCATTTGTGGTTCATTCAACGATTGGAAACCAGATGAATACGAGCTGAAAAAACAAGCTGATAACTATGAAATTGAGTTGGAACTTCCAGCTGGAAAATATTCTTATAAATTTATCGTGGATGGACATTGGCTGGCCGATGAAACTGCAAATTACTATGAAGATGACAACAGAGGTGGTAGAAACAGCATAGTTTATGTGGGAACAGAATCTTCCGATCTTTATGTGATACCAATTGAATTTGTATCTGAAACTAATATCAAGAATTGCTACATTGCCGGAAGTTTTAATGATTGGAATCCGAAGAAAAATAAACTAGAAAAAATTGATAAAAATAAATTCAAACTGAATCTTCTTTTACCCAAAGGAGAGCATGAATACAAGCTGATCGTGAATAATGAAAAATGGATAACTGATCCAAAAAATAGTAATTTGAAACCAGATGATCGGGGTGGAAAAAATTCGGTTTTGAGCGTAGATGAAAACTCAACCAGATTCACAGGAAATGAAGCGGAAATATTTACTTTTGGCTTGGTTGATGATCATTTTCCGATCGGTGAAGAGATTGGAAATAATTTTGTTCGCTTTGCCTGCAAAACTTATCGCAATAATGTAGATTCGGTTCAGCTTATCTGGAATGAAGAAACATATTCTTTAAACAAATATTTTTCCAATTCAAATCAAGATTTTTATTCTTTGATCCTAAATTGCAAAAAAAATTCAGAGAATTTTCAATTGAAGTTCATCAAAAAATCCAAAACTAAATATCTAAATATAAATGATAATTTTTTCCACATAAAAAAGCAACCGCAAGATCTTGGTTGGATCAGAAAAAGTGTGATCTATCAGATATTCTGCGATCGCTTTAAAAATGGAAATCCAAAATTGAACCAGAATTTTAGAGAATGGTATTACGATCCCAAACAAAATCCGCTTTCGGAAGGTGCTCGTAAAAAATTATTCAAGTATGAAGAAGACTGGAGCAACTGGCAGATTTTGAAAGATGATCCGCAAAAACATTTTACATTTTTTGGTGGTGATCTGATCGGTGTAATTCAGAAAATTCCTTACCTGAAAGAGCTTGGTGTGAATTGTATTTACTTCAATCCCCTGGTAGAATCTGCTTCCAATCATAAATACGATACTTACGATTATTTTCAAATCGATCCCCATTTTGGTGGAAATTCAGAATTTATGAAATTGGTCGAAGAATGTCATCAAATTGGAATAAAAGTAATTTTGGATTTTGCCTTCAATCATGTAGGGCTTGGGTTCTTCGCGTTTCAGGACTGTTTAAAACATGGAAAGAAATCGAACTATTTCAACTGGTTCGATTGGTACAAGTTCCCGTTACCAAAAAAGATTTCCAATGAATTCAGAGCTTCCGATTATTATCAATGCTGGTGGGGGCATGCCGATCTTCCCGATTTGAATTTTGATCTTTCACGTTTTCATCCTGAGGAAAATTATCTGCATGATGAAAAAGATGCAGAAGTGAATGAACCGCTGGTTGATCATCTTTTGGATGTTGCTGAATTCTGGATTAAAGATATGCAGATCGACGGCTTCAGGCTGGATGTTCCCAACGAAGTTCCTTTCTGGTTCTGGAAGCAATTTCGAGCCAAAGTGAAAGAGCTGAAACCTGATGCATACCTGGTTGGAGAGATCTGGCATAATGCCGAAGAATGGCTGGATAAATACTTCGATGCCGTGATGAACTACTCCTATTTTCGCGAGCCGATGCTGCAGTTTTTTGCTCTGCATAATTGGGATTCAGGAAAATTCCTGCAGGAAATGCTGAATGGCCTGCATCATTATGGATTTGCCGGTTTGAGCTTGATGATGAATCTTTTGGACAGCCACGACACACATCGTTTTCTGGAAGCTGTAAGTGGTGACATTAGAAAATTGAAACTGGCAGTTCTCTTTCAGATGAGCTGGATTGGAGTTCCGCATATTTTTTATGGAGATGAAGTCGGTTTGCGTGGTGGCGATGATCCAGATAATCGCCGACCGATGAATTGGAATTACAAAGAAGAAAATACACTGCAAAAACTGCATGATTTCTATTCTGAAATTATAAAAATAAGAAATGAAAATGAATGTTTGATCTATGGAGATCTAAAAATAGTTTCACAGAATCATCTTGTTGCTTTTGAAAGAGTTTTAGGTAGAAATACAATTTTGGTTTTGATCAATAATTCGGATGAGATCAAAGAATTTAAATTGAAAGAAAATTATTGTGATTTGATCTCTGAAAGTGAAGAGTCAGATATCATAATTATCAAGGAATATGAAGGAAGAATTCTAAAAAGAATTTAGTCGTGCTTAACTTTGATGATCTCTTCTTTATTAAATCCCCATAATCCAGCTTTTTCAATAAGTCGATTGTAATATTCCTCGGCAATCTGCGGAGTTCGGCTTAGAATCCAGAAATAATTGAATGATTTGCTGGTTACGATTGCCAGAGAATAATCTTCTTCCAGATAAATGATGCGATAAGCTGATGAGAAGGGCCAGAAGAAACTTACTTTCAGTTCTGATGGCTTAGTTTCATCAGGAATCCAGGCTTTTCCTTTGGATTCGCTCCATTTCTGTTTCTTGGTGTTATATCCTCTATTCAAAACTTCTATTTTACCATTTTCCAAAAGTGTGTAAGTTGCAGTAACCTGTTGCAGATTTTTCTCAAAAAAATGCGGTAATCTGGCAATTTCATACCACTTTCCCAGATATCTTTCCAACTTAAAATCTTCAACCACTTTTATTCCTGTTGTTTTGGGAGCAGCAAAACAATTAGAAGCTGCAAGAATTATCACGAATAGTCCAATTGATTTCATTATATCACCTTTTTTGTTTTATAAATTAAAGCTAATATTGCCTAAGGCAAAGAGAATTTAATATGTGAAGTTTTCTCTCCGACTACACCTAATATTTTTTCTTTTTAATGATTTACCCTTTGACAGATAGACCACACCTCACAGGTTGACACGCAAATTAAAAAAAAAATAAAAAGGATAAGACATGCAAAACAAAGTTTTAGCTAAAGTGAATGGAAAAGAAATAACCCAATTTGATGTAGATCATTTCTTGCGCAGTATGGGGCAGGAACGAGCAGCTCAATTCAACAATGAAGAAGGTAGAAAACGCATTCTGGACGAATTAGTTAATCAGAACCTCTTTCTGGCAGATGCCATCGACAGCAAAGTCGAAGAAACAGCCGAATTCCAGAATGAAATGAACAGAATGAAAGATGTGATATTAACTCAAGTGAACATAAATTCCACGATGCGTCAGGTGGGAATTGTAGAAGATGAAATTGAAAAATATTTCCAGGAAAATAAAAGCAAATACGATCTTCCGGCCTCGGCAAATACTAGTCACATTCTGGTGGAAGACGAAGCCAAATGTAATGAAATTTATGACAAATTAATGAAGCAGGAAATCGATTTTGCTGAGGCTGCAAAAGACCATTCCAAATGCCCTTCCAGCCAGAAAGGCGGTGAACTGGGAATGTATCCTCGCGGCCAGATGGTTCCCGAATATGAAGCTGTAGCTTTCGATATGAAAGTTGGTGATATCAGCAAACCTGTAAAAACTCAGTTCGGTTATCACATCATCAAGCTTAACGACAAAGAAGAAGCTAAAGAAGCAGATTTTGCCGAATTAAAAGATAAAGTAGCTCAAGACCTGAAAGCCAAAAAACAGCACGAAGTATACTTTAATAAACTGCAGGATTTGAAAGGAAAATATAATGTGGAAATGATGTAGGTTTTATAAACCACGAATTTTCAAGTATTTACTCGAATTTGAAAATAAACCTGTTGGAATTTAAATTCCGGCAGGTTTTTTTTTTAGTTGTACTTCACGTCTCGAAAGCCATGAAATCAAAGCTGATCGGAGTTGATCGGTAAAAACAGCGAGTTCGCTCGTGACGAGAGAAACAACATTTTTCAATACACTTCTCTGCGATGAGCAATTCTAATTATGATGATGATTAAATCGTTTTCTTTCTTCTGAAAAATGATTCGATAGGAGCCAACTCGTAGTCGAAACAAATCCTGTAAATTCCCTTTCAAGGCTTTCAAATTGTGTTTCAAAGATGCCGGATTTTCGGCTAATTGCAGGATTTTTGCTTTGATCCTTCTCTGCCAGACAGGATCGATCCGTTTAAATTCTTCAACTGCTTTCTTATGAAATTTGACGCCGTATTTCACAAGCTTAGTTCTTTCCAGATTTTCTCAGCCGGAACGAGTTCTTCACCGTTTTCTATCATTCTTTTTTCTGCTAATTCTGCATCCATTTCATCAAAGTAAAGTTCCAGGGCATCTGCAATGATGCGGCTCTTTTTATTGTTCATCTCTTCTGCCAGTTTACTCAATTCCAGAGCAATTCCGGCCGGAAGCGTAATATTCAATCTTTCGTGCTTTTCCATTTTTCCTCCAAATACAGAAAGTAATGTGTATTTTACAGTGTATTTTGTCAAGCATGATTTGTTTTTAACCTGCCTGGTTTCCAAAAATCAAGCAGGTTTTTAATTTTTAATATTGGGTTTAATATCTATGAGAGTATTGGAATTTCTAAAATTATTTTATAAACTATAACAATTTTTCTTTTACTCTTTTAATATTGAAATATTTATTGGAAAAAATTGCAGCTTGACTAACAAATGAAAATTGCAATTTTTGATAATCATCAAATTTAATTTTGAGGGGATAGCATGAAAGTTATTACAAAAATCCACATCGAAAACTTTAGATCTTTTTGTGGAACTAGGAAAGATGATACTGCTGAAGTTGTTGATGTAGCCGATTTAAATATATTTTCTGGAGCAAATGATTCTGGTAAATCGAATGTACTAAGAGCTTTAAATCTATTTTTCAACAATGAAGTCAATAGAGGTCAATCATTCAATCATATATCTGATCTAAATATTCAAAAAAGAAAATCTGGAAATCGAGTTGTAAAAATTCAATTAGATTTTGATATTTCATGGGATAATAAAAGAGATAAATTTTTACCATCAAGATTTTCAATATCAAAATTCTATGATGTTAACGGTTTTAGAAATTATTGGTATGAATTTAAAATAAAAAATATTAGTAAAACTATTAGAATAGATTCCAGAGCTGATAAAAATAGATTAGTATATCACGTATTTTTACCTGACAATTTTGAGAAATTAGATGATAAGACTAAATCAAATCTGGAAGAAAGAGCAAAGAAAAGAGAATGGAATTATAGAGTTAAATTCTCAGGTTTTTTAAACCGATCTGTTTCATTTCAATATGTACCAGCAATAAAAGATGAATCTTTTTTTTCATACTTATATGGTAAGACTATTTTACAGTTGCTTTCTAATGAGGAGAATTCAGTTAATAAATTGTTGAGTAAAAAAGATGAAATTGAAAACTGGCAATCATTTATAAAAAAGAAAAAACTAAAACCTGAAAAAAGAAAAAATTTGAAAGACAAAAAATGGCGTATAAAAGAACTCAATGATATTGAATCTCGAATAAAAGCAACTTCAAAGATGCAATCAGCAATAAGATCTCTTGAAAACCAAATAAACAAATTTTCAGATTCACTTTTTTCATCTACTACATTTTTATCATCAGAATTCAAAGTAGGTGACGATCTAAGAGATTTTTTTGAGAATTTTGATATTGGAACAGGTACAAATAAAACCCTTTCTTTGAAACTAAGAGGTGATGGTATTAGAGCTCGATTTATTCCCCAAATTTTGGATTTTGTTGATTCAATACAGAATGATAAAAAATATTTTTTATGGGGATTTGAAGAGCCTGAAAATTCATCTGAGTATAGAAATCAAAAAGCTTTAGCTGATATCCTTAAAAAAGATTTTTCAAGAAATAAGCAAATCTTTGTAACTACTCATTCAGAAGAGTTTCTATCCATTTACGATGGAAAAGAAATTGAAAACAGTGAAAGGAAAGCAAACTTGTACCACGTTAAGAAAGCATCCAGTGATAAATTTTCGGATTTTTCAGTTATTAAGATTTTTGATGTTGAAAATCAGACTTTCGAATTTAGCACAACAAAATCAGATATAGAAGATGACTTAGGAACATCACTAATACGTGCAAAATATTCAAAAGAACTAAAAGAAAAAGAAAAACAATTTTTGAAAGAAAAAGAGGTTTTAGAAAAACAAAATGGACCAATATTATATGTTGAAGGTTTATTTGAAGAGTGTGTATTTAAAAAAATATTAGGTGATAACATAAATTTTGAGATTAAATCTGCCAATAGTGCAAATGGTGTTGCAAAAAAAATTATTGGTAGTTCATTTAAGGATTCAAGACATAAAGTCTTAGGTCTATTTGATCACGACAGTGCTGGAAAAAATGCTGTTTCTTTTATTAAAGATAATCGTAATGAAAATAATTTAGTTAAAAATGAATATATAAAACCTAACAATAGATTGATTGAAATTCTTCAAAAACAAGGAATAGAATATTCGATTGACGAATTACTTCCAGATTTTATTTGGGATTATTTGTATAATAATGACTTTTTAGAAGATGCTAACAAATTTGAAATTAGAGCTATTCCAAATAATTTATCTTTAGATGAATATTTGAGAGGAAAGTTCATTGAAGACAATATTGCTATAATAAAGGTTTCAAAGAAAATAAAAAGAGTTAAAAAGGATGATTTCAGAAATTACATTATTGATTTAAATGAAACCCATTTTCAAGAAATAATTATTTCTTTACAACCCACTTTACAGATAATAAAAGATTATTTTTCATAAAACTTATCCTATTACTTTTATTTATATAACTGATAGAATCTTATTTTCACGTTAAAAACATCTAGATTTGCGTGGAAGCTTTTTTTGGCAAGAATGTCTTCTTTTTTTGGAGCATCGAATCTACAATAAAGGGCGATTATGAACTTGTAAGCCCATGAATTATCGCCCTTTATTCGTTGCTAATCCTACTTCCCAGCCGTCATCGCTGCCACATCGGCTTGCACCTCTCCGATCGGTTTAATATCGAAGTTTTCCACCAGAACTTTGGCCACGTTTGGAGATAAGAAAGCCGGCAGAGTCGGGCCCAGACGAATTCCTTTCACACCGAGATAAAGTAGAGCCAGTAGCACTGTTACAGCTTTCTGCTCATACCAGGCAATATCGAAAGAGATCGGCAGATCATTGATGTCATCCAGGCCAAAAACTTCCTTCAATTTTAAAGCTATTACAGCCAGCGAATAACTATCGTTGCATTGACCGGCATCCAGCACACGGGGAATGCCACCAATGTCGCCCAGATCAAGTTTGTTGTAACGATATTTGGCGCAACCGGCAGTAAGAATAACCGTATCTTGCGGCAATTCTTCGGCTACTTCCGTGAAATAATCACGGGTTTTGTGACGCCCATCGCAGCCTGCCATCACGATGAAACGTTTGATAGCACCGGATTTGACGGCATCCACCACTTTATCTGCCAATGCAATTACTTGATTATGAGCAAATCCGCCCACTATCTTTCCGGTTTCAATCTCAATTGGCGGATCGCAGGTTTTTGCCAGTTCAATGATTTCACTAAAATCCTTGGCTTCGCCTTTTTCTGGTCTGGCAATGTGTGGCACACCGGGATAGCCAGCCATACCGGTGGTAAAAATCCTGTCTTTGTAAGAATCTTTAACGGGAGTGATGCAGTTCGTGGTCATCAGAATGGGTCCGTTGAAGCTGGCAAATTCCTTATCCTGCTTCCACCAGGCATTTCCATAGTTTCCTACAAAATGTTCATACTTTTTAAAGGCTGGATAATAATTAGCCGGCAGCATTTCACTGTGGGTATAAACGTCCACGCCCGTACCTTCGGTCTGCTTCAGCAGTTCTTCCATATCTTTCAGATCGTGGCCTGAAATGAGAATAGCCGGATTATTGCGAACACCAATATTAACTTCTGTAATTTCAGGATTGCCGTAAGTTTCGGTATTTGCAGCATCCAGAACAGCCATTGTATCCACGGCAACTTTTCCGCATTCCAGCACAAGTTTCACCAGATCATCGGCAGAAAGTCCATCATCCAGCGTGGCGATGAGCGCTTTTTCTGTGAACATCACAATTTCCTTGATCTCCTTGCCCAATTGCCTGGCATGATGAGCATAAGCAGCGATTCCTTTTAAACCATAAGTCAGCAGTTCACGCAGGGAGCGGATATCTTCGTTGTCGGTTTGCAACACGCCCACCTGCTGGGCTTTGGCATCGACGTTTTCATCTGTGATCGTAAAACTGGCAGCATCATGATCGGCAAACTTGATGTCCTTTATTCCCATTTCGGCAACTTTTTCTTTGCCCATATCCCGCATTTTGATGGTTTCCTTGATGGCCTTCACGAAAAAATCCCGATCAAAATTGGCATTCGTGATGGTGGAAAACAGCATTCCCACGATAAAATCATCCAGTTCATTGCAGGTATCGGCATATTGTTTTCGTACTTCCAGGCTGGCTGTGGAACGGAAAATCACCAGTCCTTTCAAAGCATAGATCAAAAGATCCTGCAAATTTGCCACATCAGCTGGTTTACCGCAAACTCCATTCACGGTGCAGCCTTTGTTGCCCAGAGCTTCCTGACATTGATAACAAAACATACTCATTAATTCATCCTCCTGTTATTTTTTTTTAAATTTTACTTATTATATTTTTTCCAAATTCAAAACACTCTTTTTTTGCCTGTTCATCGGGATTCCATTTTGCTTTCAGCGGCTCTGCAATGATCTCAAAATCAGCTTCTGCCAGTTTTTCTGAAAGCAGTTTGGGCGATTCACCACTCCAGCCATAAGTTCCAAAGGCAGCAGCTTTTTTGCCAGTGAAACTCAGGCCTTTGACCTCTTCCAGAAGAGCTGCGATACTGGTAAGAATTCCTTTGTTGATCGTGGGCGAGCCCAGTAGAACCAGCTTGGATCTGAAGATTTCCGTGATGACATCATTCTTGTCGGAATGCGCCACGTTGAAGAGCTTAATATTGATCGCAGGATCGGCATTTTTGATACCGGCTGCTATTGTTTCAGCCATTATTCTGGTGCCATTCCACATGGTGTCGTAAACTATTGTCACCTGATCTTCCTGATAGGCATCAGCCCAAGCCAGATATTTTTCAACGATTTGAGCCGGATTGTCTCTCCAGATAACGCCATGACTGGTACAGATCATATCCAGAGGTAATTTCAGTTCCAGGAATTGCTGGATTTTTTTTATGACAAATTTACTGAAAGGGGTTAGAATATTTGCGTAATATTTGATGCATTCCCGCCATAATTCATCCTGATCGACCAGATCGTTGAACATGAATTCGCTGGCATAATGCTGGCCAAAAGCATCGTTGCTGAACAGCACATTATCCTCAGTCAAATATTCAAACATACTGTCTGGCCAGTGCAGCATGGGAGCTTCTACAAAGATCAGTTTTTTGCCGTTGCCGATTTCCAGAGCATCACCTGTTTTCACGACTTTAAAATTCCAGTCCTGATGATAATGTCCTTTGATCGAATCGAGTGCATTTTTGGTGCAGTAAATTGGTGTGTCTGGTATTTCTTTCATCAGTTCAGGCAAGGCACCGCTGTGATCTATCTCGGCATGATTGGCGATGATGAAATCGATTTTTTTCAGATCGATCTCTTTTTTCAGATTTTCCACGAATTCTTTAGCAAAAGGCTGCCACACTGTGTCGATCAATACATTCTTTTCTTCTCGGATCAGATAGGAATTGTAAGTAGATCCCTTATGTGTGGAATATTCCTCGCCATGAAATTTTCTCAATTCCCAGTCAATTTTACCTACCCAGTAAATGTTGTTCTTCACATTAAAACTCATTTTATGCCTCCTATTTGGCTTTTTTTAAAATTAAATAATCTCACCCTGAATCGATACGACATTCACACGCGGCATGATAATCTTTCCTGCTTTCTCCATCGCTTTCTGCACGATCCATTCAGTGCCGCCGCAGCAGGGAACTTCCATGCGCACGATAGTGAGAGATTTGATATCCTGATTAATGAAGATCTCAGCCAGTTTATCTATATATTTATCAATATCCTTATCAAGCTTTGGACATAAATTTATCACAATTTTGCCTTTCATGAATCTTTGATGGAAATTGGGATAGGCAAATGGTACACAATCGGCTGCAATAAGCAGGTCAGCATTTTTCAAATATGGTGCATTGGGATTCACTAAATGCAGCTGTACCGGCCATTGACGCAGTTCTGATTTTAATTGAACATTATGATTTTCTTGTGGTTTTTCTTCTCGTTGGATCGCCTGCGCAGCAGTTCCCGGACATCCACCGCTGGGACAGGCATCCTCATCTACTTTTGGGATCGGAAGACCTTTCTTCATCAGGATTGCCACAGCTTGTTCAAAATATTCAGTCTCGCCATGATCTTTCAAATGCTTCAGATGAGCTTTGATAGTATTCTTTCCTTTGGGAATGATGTTTTCTTCCATCACCCTTGCTTCATCATAAGCTTCTGCTTCTCGCTCAATTGTATTGATAGCACCTTCGGGACATTCTCCCAAACAAGCTCCCAAACCATCACAAAACAGATCACTTACAAGTCTTACTTTACCGTCGATGATCTGCAAGGCTCCTTCCGGGCAGCCGGGAATGCACAACCCGCAACCGTTACATTTTTTTTCATCGATCTCTATTATTTGTCGCTTCATTTTTTACCTCATATTTAACCGCAGATGTTCGCAGATGAACTCTGATAATTTGCCTCAGACTTTCGCAAACTTACCCTGACGTTCTATAATCCGTGTTATCCGTGAGCTCATTTTTTTCATTGTCTTTCTGATGTGCCCTTGACATGCTCCACATTGCCACAGACTTTCTCAGACTGACACTGACTATCTAATCCGAGTTATCCGTGTAAATCCGTGAGCTACTTTACACCATCACCGTTTTTGTAGCCGGTTTCGGCATTTTCATTACCAGCACTCTCACATCAGTATCAGATTCATTGTAAATGCAATGTATAATATCTTTTGGGCTTTCAATGATATCATCTTTTTTAACCTGAACTTTTTCATCTCCCACCATGATCGCGGGTTTGCCTTCTAATACATAAAAAGCTACATCAACGGGCGTGATATGCGGCTTCAGGCTCTCTCCCGCTTTCAGCAGCAGATGCATGATAATCGCATGATCTTTGTCGTAAAGCTTGAAAGATTGAATTCCATGCGGATTTTTGCTTTGTTCTAAATTTTGAAAATTCCTAATCTTCATTTTTATCTCCTATTCTGGTACTTTAATACTATTTTATTTTAAAAAAATTTTAACTAAACTCCGATAATTTCATATTCTTAAAAGTATTATAAATTTCCTGAGAAATTCTGTTCAATTCTGTATTGAAAATGCAGGTTTTAAAAGCACAATTTACTTTACCGAATGGACAACCGTTCAGCCGCACTTTGCTTTCGATCGTTTCCAGGATTTCCAGAAAATTTATCTCTTCCGGGGCTCGATTCAGGGTAAAACCACCAGCCGGACCTCTGACAGAATTAACCAGTTCCGCTTTACTAAGCTTTTGGAAAACTTTGGCCAGATGTGCTTCTGAAGCCTGCAGAACTTCTGCCAGCTTTTTCACACTAACCCTCTGGGGAGTTTGCTGTGCCATATAAGCCAAACCATGGAACGCCAGAAAAGCTCCTTCCGAAATATTCACTAGACTATTCATTTCACTTCCTTATTCTTATTTTGGTACTCAAATACCTAAATACTTGTTTATCTGTCAACAACTTTCTCAAAAATCATACCGGACCTTCAAAAAGACCATATCATTCTCATCATACTGTCCAAAATTTCCTTCTTCTCCCACAAAGATATTTGCTCCCAATTGAGCTTCAAATCCATCCGCCAGATCATAAACTACTTTCGGGCGCAGAAGAGCATCTTCGTTGTTTATGCCGTAATATGTGAAAAATTCAAGCCGCAGCGTTTCACGCAGAAAATCTTCTGTCACCAGAAAAGTCATGGTGCTGGAAAATTCATCATTGCGAATATCGTCTTCATAATCCAGAATATATTCCTGAATAAATTGCCAGCTCACATTCAATCCAAACCAGTTATGATCGTAACCCACAAGATAGTGCACATAGTTCTTTTCTTTTATGCCATTTACGTTCAGATTTTCAGCAGCAAATTTCTTATCAAAATACCAGGCACCTTCTCCGCGCACAACTGCCCCGCCGAGTGATTTGCTGAAACTGGCACCAGCCAGAGGTAGTCTGTGTTGCTCAGGTTTGATCAAAAGCGTTGAATCTGGCTGAGTATATATATGCATGGCAGGATTATCATCCCACATCCAGGCAGCCATCAATTCAAAATCGATCGCACTTCCCAGATAAGAATATTTGAACGCAAGTTCGCTATTTGAAAGTTTATTTTCTACTTCAGCAATGGAATAATCGTAAGAAACCGGCATCGGAAAATCCGGCATCTGCGGAGCCCAGATCGAGTTCTCAGCCGGCTGAATAGTAGATTGAAATATGGGAAGCCAAACAGCCTCGAAAGTTGAATTTCCCAGATAATAATCTAATTTTACAGCATTCACACCGATTCGGATCTCCTCAAAATTTGGTAAAATAAATTCCATTAGATTGCGAGGAGAGATCACATCAGTGATGAAAACTCCATCTGCTTTTCCCCAGATTATCTGCTGTTTTCCCACCCGCAGATCAAAATTATCAAAATAGATATCCAGATAGGCCTGCCGCAGCGAAATATCTATCTCATTATTAAGTGCATTATGGTCGAAAACCGGATTTACAAAAAGCCCCACATCTCCTTTACCGTAATCCAGACGCCAGTCAAAAGTATTTTGCAAAACGGAATAATCTCCATCCTGCTGGGAAAGTGCACCCAGATATAAACGTACAAAACCGTGATGAACGATTTGGGCGTTCAGCAAGAAGGCGGAAAGCAGTATCGTGATCATAAATATTTTTTTCATGTTTTCTCCTTTGTTCTCAAAGCAGAGCTTTGAGTTACTTGTATCGTAAACATCCTTGTTTGCGAATCTACAATCCTCTTTTCATCATTCTTTCCGTGAAGTTATTATCATCAATGCCGATATCCAATCTCACTTCTTGCAGATACATTCTGGTAGTGTGATCTTTCTGCACATTATGCATCTCCGATAATGTGATGATGAAGTAATCTTTAATCGTTTTAACTTCTTTTACTTTGAGGATTTTCAGCAGATCTCCGTCCTCATCATAAAATTCCTTTTTTTTGCCGATCCATTTATCTTTGATGACCCAGGTAATTGTTTTGGAATACATATATCCTTCTTCCTTGGGAATGCTTTCCACCACCAAACACAGCTCTCCATCGATGTTTTCTTCCCGCAGAAGTTTATGCTTATCCGCTTTGGGATGGCGGTCGCCCAGGTCATCATAAGTGAAGTCGGATCCCATAAAATAATCACTTTTACTATCTGAAGAAATTCTTTTTACTTTTTTTAAGGCAGGAAGATAAATCCACTGATCATCATCCTTACCTTCTTCTTCGTAGCTCCAGTTCATAAAAGAAGTATTGCGTACATCTGCCGGAGCCAGGAAGAACATGATCTTCTTTTCCATCTCGCCATAATCTTTCAGGAACTGCCTGATCTCGCGAACTCGCTGCTCGCCGCGAGAATTTATCAGCGACATTGTCAGATTACCCTCCTGATCTTCGCCGGTGGAACGGTTATAAACATTTTCGATTATCTGCTGACCCGTAATATCCTGTGCCAGCATGGCAGCAGGAAGCAGCAAAACTGCCATCAGAATAAGTGAAACCTTTCCATTTGAAAGGCTGGTGAATTTGATTTTTTTAAACATTATTTCCTCCTGTTTTTGTTTTTTTTAGAATCCAAATGGATCTGCGATCATGCCAATTCGAAGCACGCTCAATGTATTTTTAAAATGGATGTTATAATAATCCTGGCCATAGTAATACTGCATGAAGAAACGAACATCTTCGAGGAATTTCGGATTGTATGACAATAAGATTGAACCGCTGAATCGCTTAGAAAAATCGAATACATCAGCACCTTCCATCTCACCAAAGATAAAAGTGGAATTTACGATTGCTCTTAAATGCGGTCGCTCTTTCAGATTTTCAGTTTTGTTTTCCAGTTCGCTTTTTCCGGAAAATATGGACGTGAATGCATCCCTGGTAAATTTGAAAATTTGTATATCATTGTGCCACCGAATGTTACCGTACATATCGTTCAACACCTTATCTTGCATACTCTCGGGATGATATTCGATGGAAGACCTGAAAAATTCAGTAGCATTGGGATGAAACGAGAACAGCTTGGCATAAAAAAAACCCAGCTCCAGATAGTTCGTGGAAAAAGAACCATTTTCCGTATTGATACTGCCGTCGGGATTAAAAAATTCACCATCCTGCCCATTGGAATGATGAACGATCCTGCCGAAAAGATAGAAGATATTGGATTTCATGGGATTAAAATTTTTTAGTTGATTATAAAATGTGATCTGAGGTAAGTAGCTGGGAGTGGCAACGGGTTCGGATTCTTCTCGATACATCCGCACGATCACTTTCGGCGTCAAAACCGCACCAGTGCGTGAGTTTCCCCTGATCCTGATTAAATAATTCGGCACCATTTTCGCTTCAAACCACAGCGGTTTCAAATTACCGAATCCACCCAGAATAGTTATGTACCCCAGTTCACTGTTTGCCAGTATATAACGAGAAAATCTCTGCTGATCGTTTTGGGCAAAAATCGTTGCTGAAACTGCAATTATCAGCAGAATCATTAAGATTTTTTTCATTTACTTTTTCCTGAAAAATAAATTCGTTTTATAAAGTAGCAGATACATAATCGTTACCGTTCCCAGAAAACTGGTGAACATATTCAGGGAAACCAGAGCTCCCAGGCTTCTGTTGGGTGGGAAGACAGAGAATAACAATACCAGGAATCCGGCAATTACAACAGTCGCATTGAAGATAATTGCTCTACCCGAATGATGCATTGTTTTCTGCATGGTCAGCAGTTTATCACCTGTTGCTGCGGCATTGATCTTGTATCTTTCAATGAAGTGTACGGCATAATCTATCCCGATCCCGATTGCGATACTGGAGATGAGGGCAGTAGTTGTGCTGAGCGGAATTTTCAAAAGTCCCATCACGCCAAATCCGATTACAGCTGTGATGACGATGGGCACCGAACCGATAAGACCAGCCAGCAAATTCTTGAACATAAGGGTAAGCAAGATAATGATGATGAATAGTGACATGATCAGGCTTTTGATCTGTCCTTCCAGAATGAGATCGGTAAAAACCAGACCTTTATAACCAGAGCCGGCATAATTCACTGTTATTCCCAGTTTTTCAAAATCCTCACTATATTCTTCCACAACTGCAATGGCGCTGTTTATTGCTTTGGAGTTATCGCTTTTCAATTGAATCGTTACATTTACAGTTTTATAATCATAATCCACAACTTTCCAGAGGTTTTCCGGATCTCCGCTCATTTCATAAAGGAGAAGATATTGAGCATTTAGTTCTTTGGAATCCGGGATAGTTTCAAATTCCTGCTTATCGGCATGCATAACTTTGTTCATGCGTTTCAAATAATCTGCCAGAGAAAAGGAATTTCCCACAACTTCCAACCTGCTTTCCACCTCGTCCTGCAACTTATCGATCAGTTTCATGGCAGCGGGAGATTTCATGACATCTTCGGCTCCTTCCAGAATTACATTCAGATTGCTGGTCCCACCGAAGTTTTCGTTGATGAAAGCATCGGTAAGCACAATGTCGCTGTCCTTTTCAAATTTATCCAGAAAGCTGGAATTGATCCAGACCTTGGTGATGCCGTAAACAGATGTAGCCACTATGATAATCGTTAGAAACAGGGTGATCGTTTTATGTTTGATCACACCTTCGGCAAATCTGCTTGATAAAGTATTTTCTGCTGGATTCTGTCTGGAATTGACTTTTCGTTTTCTTTTGGGAAAACCAAACACCAATATGGTAGATGGGATGAGGATCAGTGAAAACAGCATGGCAGCTATTACACCAAAAGCAGTGAATACCCCGAAATATTTGATGGAGAAAACTTCGGATGTGAGCAGCGAAATAAAACCAACCGAAGTTGTAACAGACGTCATTACAACCGGTTTCCACATATTTTTCAGCATATCTGTTACAGCTTCCCGTCTGCTTGCCTTCGGATTTTTTTTCAGAAACAGATCAAGATGGCTGTAGAGATGAATTCCATCTGCCACGCCAATAGCGATCAACATCACCGGGATCATGGTGGAAACAGCATAAATCGGAATATGAAGAGCAGCCATCAAACCAAAAGCCCAGACAACACTGAAGGTAACCACCAGCATTGTAGAGATCATATTTTTGAAGCTTTTCAGCACGATCAACAGAACCAGAATTATCACTGCCATCACGATCGGCACCATCTTCTGCATATCTTTCGGACCCAGATACGCCATCGTTCCTTCCACGATAGGAACACCTGCCACATAAAGCTTTTCGGGGCCTTCATAGGAATGCACCAGCTCCAGGATCTGATGATAAAATTCCTGACTGAAAACATCATCGCCAATTTCGGCAATGATCACACTTACAGTTTCATTCTGCGAAACAAGTCTGCCGAAGATCATTTCATTGTTTCTCACTTTTTCAGCAATTTCCTGTAAACCTGATTCCGTATCAGGAACTTTTTTGAAAAATGCTTTCACATCCATTCCGTCTTCCGTGCCAATGATATTATCAGCAGTATAAAGCGATGTTACATCATTCTTATCTATTTCCGGCATCTTTCCCAGTTTAATGGTAAGGTCTTTAATTTTTTGCAGTGTACCGGTCTGATAAACTCCCTTCGGGTTTTCTATGGCGATGATGATGCCGTCCTGAATATTAAATATTTCCTCGGCAGAATCGCTGTAGATAAAAGCCGGATGATTTTGCGGCATATATTTATCGAGGTCGGTTTCCATTCTGCTGTTTTCTTTCATCACCATAAAAAAGGCAATAGTGATGATGAGCAATACCACAATAATGGTTTTGGGAAATCTTATTAACTTATTTAACATTCTTTCCATTTTTTTTCTCCTTTTCTTCAAGTTAATTTCTACTAACCTTGTTATCACTAAATAATCAACCTACACTGATAATCTTTTTAATATCTTCACAAAGCTGTCTGCCTTCTGCTTCCAGGTTGAAGATCATGCCGGACATGCTCCACTGTGTTATCAGCAATCTCATTGACCCAATCACTAATCTGCTGATACTTAAAGATGTTATGTCAGATCGAAGCTCATTAGTATCCTGTCCATCTTGAATGATATCTTCCAGCATCTTTCGGGATTGATTCATCATGCTTTTCATCTTGATAAGCAGGCTTTCATCAAATTGAAAATTCGCTTCCGAAAAGATGACTCTGGCATAATGCGGATTTTGATTGATGATGTTTAAATGCTCGAAAATAAAATTTTCAATTTTCTTAATTGAATTTGAATTACCTTGCAGTTTCTGCAAAGCAGGCTGCATCTGATTTTGAAAATATTTGATGATCGCTTCCATGATATGCAGTTTGCTGTCGAAATGACGATAGAGAGCAGGTTCTGTAAGTCCCATTTCCTGCGCCAGTTTTTTGGTGGTAAGATTTTGCACTCCATTAACAGCGATTATTTTGATCGCTGTTTCGATGATCTGCTGTTGTCTTTCACTGAACATTATCACTTCCTCCTCTGTTCACCAAGTTAGTGAACACTAACAAGGTAATGTAAAAGTCCAAGCTGGCAAATTTAATTTTTTGTTAAATTGATATTCGTCTTCGCACTTGCAGTTACATTATTTTATTGGTTTTATTAAGATTATGTAACTGTATAAAGCAAAACGAGTAGTGATGGTTTACTACAGAATGTTATTGACGAGTTCGAAATATCCAATATTTAGACTGTAAAAAATGATAAGATTAATGGATTTCTGAGGAAGAGGTGTTTATGATAGAGTTGTTATTAAAAGAATAATTATTCTTTATTGAAGAAATGATACGATCTATGGAGAATGGAGATGAGTGAAAAACTGCAATCCAATAAATTTTTACTAATTGAGATCAAAGGACTTATCGAGGAAAGCAGGCGGCAGTTAGCCATCGAAGTCAATACTGCTATGTCACTACTTTATTGGAATATCGGCAATCGCATACATCATGAAATTCTAAAGAATAATCGGGCAGGTTACGGCGACAGGATAGTAAAGACGTTGTCTGCACAGCTAACAGCAGAATACGGACGAGGTTTTTCCGAAAAGAATCTCAGACGAATGATCCAGTTTGCAGCAGTTTTTCCGGAAGAAGAGAAAGTCGTATCGCTGATACGACAATTGAGCTGGACTCACATTCTGGCTCTCAAACCCATTGATGATCTATTGAAGCGCACATTTTACATCGAAATGTGTAAATTGGAAAAATTGCACAGAGCTATTGCAATTGCGCACAATCGCTTATCTGAAGATAGCAGGGAAAATTAAAGTGAAGAGAAAACGAAAGAGAAGGAAATGAAAAACAAATTTTTCCCACCTCGTCCCGATTCAAATCCCAAGATCTATGCCTACGAAGATACAAATCCGCAATATGGAGAATGGAGATGAGTGAAAATAATCAGCAATTAGCAACTAAAGAATTCTTTCTAATTTACGAATCGGAAGATGGCAGCATCAAGCTGGATGTAAGGCTGCAAAACGAAACACTCTGGCTCACACAACCACTCATGGCAGAGCTTTTTCAAACTACCCAGCAGAACATCAGTCAGCATATATTGAACATCTACGAAGAAGGTGAACTGGAGCAGAAGGCAACTCACAAGAAATTCTTGTCAGTTCGTCAGGAAGGTTCGCGACAGGTTAAGCGAAAGTGTTTCCAAATTAACAAAAATAAGAAACTAAAAGAAACAACAACCGATAGAGTTGATCTTGGATGTAAGCTTTTTAAAATAAATCAAATGATCAAAACTCATTGACTATTATCATTATTATCTTTTTGTTACCCGAGAGGTTGAAATGAATGTTAGCGTGCTTCCAATGACAAATGAGAATATTGATTATCTCATTACCTGTGAAAAGGAAATCACAGAAATAGAAAGGAAAGATTTTAAGATAGAACAAGGGCATAAAAAAAATAGTTTTAAATTAAAGTCAAAAGACAAGAAGTATGAATTTTATGCTTTTATGAGGATAAATGAAGAATTTTCTGAAAACTTCAGCATCGGGTTAATATTTCATCCATTTAGTGAGAAAAGTATAATGTTATTTCGTTGTAACGGTCCTCATAATCATAAGGAAAGACCTAATTCTGAACATCATAATAATTATCATTATCATTATGAGATAGAGGAAAATATCTTAGAAGATACTAATCCGATGAATCATTCTAAAATAGTAAAAGAATATTCGACCTTTCCTGAAGCATTCCAATTCTTCATTAAGTACTGCAAAATTCAGAATGCTGAAGATTTTTTCCCAAATTTAACTGAACCAGTCTTTGGTTTCATGGAAGATTAATTATGAATTATTTAGATATAATTAAAGCAGAGTTTAACAACAAAGTCAGTTTTGTTGAAAAAAGACCAGGTATCTATCAACTTATCTGTCCTTTATACCATGAAGATGGCGATATGGTTGATGTTTTTATTTCAGAAATCTCGGAAAATATAATTAGGATTTCAGATTATGGTATGACAATAATGAGGTTATCTTACACTTATGATTTAAATACAGAAAATAAAATTAAAATTTTCAATCAAATGATAAAAGAGAATAATATTAATTCCGATGATGGTAAACTTTATATCGATTCTGAGATTAGTAATTTATTTTCTTCAATAATGCATTTCTCTCATGTAGCTGCCAAAGTTAGTAATATGAAGTATTTTAAAAGAGAAATGATAAAGTCTCTTTTTTATGAAATGCTTGAAGAATATATCGATGAGAAATTTAGCCCTAGTTATAAGATTGAAAAAAACATTTATCCGATTCCTGAAAGAGATGATTTAGAAGTTGATTTTTCGTTTATATTACCTAATCATCCCATTTATTTATTTGGTGTAAAAGATGTTACAAAAGCTAGATTGACAACAATATCTAATCTTGAATTCTATCGAAATAATTTGAATTTTAAGAGTTTCATCGTCTATGAGGATATTAATAATATAAACGCTAAAGATAGAAATAGACTCCTTAGCGCTTCAGATAAACAGTTCCCAAGTTTTGAAGACTTTAAATTACATGGTGAGCAATTTATCAGAAGGGAAGCAAAGATTAGTTAATAGCTAATTCACTATCCACGTAGTCGTCCTGCACTTCCAATGAAAGTCAGAACCTGACTTGTGAGTGGAAACAGAGTGTGATTTCCGGAGACTCCAATTGCTTTCCCATGCGGATCATATTCATTCTTCTGTCATCACTATCAAAAAATCACCTTCCTGTAGATCTTCTTTGGAATATGTTAATTCGCTATTCGAAACTATTGGTGTGATAACAGCAATGTGAAGCATAGGTTCCATAATCTGCAGTTTTTGTGCAGTTCCCAGATGTTTCCGACTGTGAAAATCTCCATTGAAGTGGAGAACTTTTTTTCGTGGTAGAAAGCGCTGATACTTTAAGATCGATTCTGCCATTGTATCGTCTTTGATGCATTGAGCTGCATAAAGCAGTTCCACATCCATTTTCATTCCCATAGGATTATCGGGAATATGAGCCAGATTTTCTTCCATCATGCTTACAAATCTACGTTTATACTCATCATCAAAAACCTTATGTTTTTTTGCCACGTATTTCTTCTCTTCAGCAGGAAGTGAATCAAGTGCGTTAATTCCCTTTTTGTTTATCATTGCTGCATATCTGCGGGGAATATTAGCGGCCACCAGAGTGAGTTGGTGTTTTTTGGCAAAATCAACTATTGGCTTATAATCCGGAAGATAATTCGACCAGGCACGGGAAGCCAGCATGAATTCTTCCTCACTCATTTTTCCTGCCAGATATTCATCAACTACAGGTTGAACATCTCTTTCGAACATCTCCATGGAAACTATCAAATCGGAATATTTGGCCTGCATCTCTTTCAGAAGTTCAAATTCTAAATGATGCAGCAGCTCATTTTCATGCAATTCTCCAAAGAAAACCACGTCGTAACTCAAAGCTTTTTCTGCCAGTTCAAACAGTGTTATTTCTTCTTCGGTTATGGATTCAATTATCTTATATTCGTAATTTTGTGCATATAAAAATGCCATGCCAGCAAATAGAATTATCATCAGTATTCTTTTCATTCTCTTTTCCTCACTCTAATCAAAAATCATTTTATAATATTTATATAATTTTGTTTCAATATCATACAAATCAAGATTGCGACTGGCTCGCAAAAGTTCCTTTCCATCCGAATAAACAATAAAAGTGGGAACTGCAAAGGCCATGAATTCACCGGCTGCTGCAGGATGATCATCTAATTCGATCAATTCAAAATCTGCTTTGGAATATTTTTGTGCCATTTCCCTGAGTTGCGGCTGCAGAACTTTGCACACATTACAGTCTTTTGTAGTGATATAAACAAATGAAAATTGCTTATGTTTTATTTCAGCGAAGTCCAATTTAAGTTTTCCAGAAACTAGAAAATCGCTTCTTTTAAAATTTTAGGATCAAGACGATGTTTGGAACCTTCGCCTTCAAAAAAACAATGCTCGCGGATCATGTGAATGTTGAGCGGCGTCCAGCAGAGTTCCAGATCATTTTCTAAATTTTTCAGCGTTATCGATCCTTTGCGAAAAGCTCCGGGATGACCGAAAGGACAGATGATCTTGCCGCGAAATGAATTGTAGAAAACTTCATATTTCCCGTCCATAACTATCGGACCGATGTAAGATTCAAAAGCTTTTTCGGTAAAATATTCCAGCCGATCAGCTATAACATCGGTAGTTAAATCCAACTTTATCAAACTCATTTCATCGGTTCTGATAATCTCATGAAAATGGCGATTGTCCTTTCCCAGAAAGCCATCGATGCTGATAACGCCTTTTTTCATATTGTTATGGATCTTCTTTTCCTGTGGCGTTTCTTTCATATCATCTTCTCCTAAGCAAAACTGTCATAATAAATTTTATCTTCAGGAATGCCGCGTTTTTTCAGATCATTGGTAACTGCCTGGATCATGCCGGGACTACCGCAAAGATAGGCTTCCGTGTTCTTTGGTTCTTTGATGAATTCATCGAAGAACGGCATCACATAACCACATCTGCCATCCCAATCACAGGCTTCGGTAGGTTGGGAAAGTATGGGATAATATTTGAAATCAGGCAGTTTTTCTTCAAGTTCCTTGAAGAGTTCTGTGTAATATAATTCCTTTCTCTGTCTGGCACCAAAAAAGTATCCCATTCTACGGGGATTTTCTCGTTTTGCCAGATATTCCAGCATAGATTTGATAGGAGCTTTGCCGCTTCCGCCGGCTACAAAGATCATGTCGGCATTTGTATCTCTTATATAAAAATCGCCAAATGGACCAGTTACGTTTACCTTATCACCTTCTTTCAGGAATTCATGTACCCAGGTCGTACAAATTCCTTCCGGAACTTTGCGGATTATCAATTGTATAAAATCCTTATTATCTGGACTGCTGGAAATGGAATAAGCACGGGAAACTGATTGTTTCACCTTTCCGTAGCGCGGTGAGATGAGCTGCATGTATTGTCCGGCTTTAAAATTAATCTCATTCGGCTCCAGCAAATCCAGTGTAAGTTCTTTGATATCATAAGTCAAATCGGATATTTTACTTACTTTTGTCCTAAATTTTTTGATGTTAAAAATTTCTTCCGGAATTTCAATTTCGATATCTTCTTTTACCTTTACCTGACAGGAAAGCCGAATATTATTTTTTATCTCTTCTGCATCAAGATAAGGTTTTTCTGTTGGAAGAAGCGGTCCACCACCGGAATCGATCTTACATTTGCAAAATCCACAACTTCCCCTTCCACCGCAGGCAGATGGAAGAAATATTTTATTTTCGTTCAAAGTGGAAAGTAGAGAACTTCCGCCTTCTACTTTTAGTTCTTTTTTCTTATTAATGGAAATTTTACATTCACCATAATTGGCAAAGAAATAATCTGCAATCACCAAAAGCAAAGCCAGAAATCCTGAAATTCCTGAGACAATTAGAACTGTATTTATAATTGTTAATATCATATTACTTGCATTCCTGACAGAGAAAAGACCCCTCGTAATCTTCCCTTCCAAGGGGGAACTAACTTAAAGATTTTTGTTTTATAATATTTCATAAATACCTGTTTATTGAATAACAACCACCCCAGAAAAACCGACAAAAGCCAGTGCCATGATTCCGGTAGTGATAAGACTGATTCCTGCTCCTACCAAACCTTGAGGAATATATTTATCTTTTATTTTCTGTCGGATTCCTGCTAAAGCCAGAATTGCCAGAAGCCAGCCCAATCCTGCTCCGGCACCAAATGCAACTGACTGCAGGAATGTATATTGGCGAATTATCATAAACAGAGAAACTCCCAGAATAGCACAATTCACCGTGATGAGGGGAAGAAAAATTCCCAGAGAATAATACAACAGCGGAGAAAATCTTTCTACAACCATTTCCGTTAACTGCACAAAGGCAGCGATCACAATAATAAATATAATATATTGCAGATAAATAATATCCAGCGGAACTAAAATGTAATGATAAACTACATAGTTTATGGCAGAAGTCAGTGTCATCACAAAAACAACTGCAAAACCTAAACCAAGGGAAGATTCCACCTCTTTGGAAACCGAAAGGAAGGAACACATTCCCAGAAAATTCGTCAGCAAAATATTGCTGGTAAAAATAGCTGCTACAAAAATAATGAAAGGACTTAATTCCATGTTCTATCCTTTTTTCTGATCAGTTTTTGAATTTATGAACCAGATGAGAATCGCTAACATAAAAAATGCACTGGGAGCCATTACCATAATCGACCATTTCGTCCACCAGTCTCCCAGAACTCTAAAACCGAAGAGCGTTCCGAATCCGAAAAGTTCACGAATAAAAGCGATCACAAGAAGCACAATTGTATATCCAATTCCAGCTCCGATGCCGTCGATCATCGAATCGAGCGGTGAATTTTTGCCGGCAAAAGCTTCTGCTCTTCCCATGATAATGCAGTTCGTGATGATAAGTCCTACATACGGCCCCAGAGATTTACTGATCTCGGGATAGTAGGCTTTCAGGAAAAGATCCACAATTATTACATAGGAAGCAATGATAAGCGTTTGCACCATCATTCTTACTCGTTTGGGAATAAAATCTCTGATCACTGAAATCGTGAAACCTGAAAGAGCAAGTGTGAAAATTACACCCAATCCCATTACTAAACTGTTCATCAGTAAGTTTGTTACGGCGAGAGCAGAACAAATTCCCAAGATCTGCTTCCAAACTGAATTTTCGGTGAAGGCACTTGTAATAAAAATTTCTTTTTTTGTCATAGTTCAGAAACCCCTCTGTCACACAAACTTGCGTGACATCTCCCCTTTACAGGGGAGGAATTTGGAGTAGGAAAATTTATTTCCATTTTCCTTGTTTCCCCCCCTGACAAGGGGGATCAAGAGGGTTAAGAAAATTTCTTTTTTTGTCATAATTCAGCACCTGATTTTATCTCGTTCCAAAACTCCGTTTGGGAACGCATATAAACAGCGAAGCTCCTGTTTCGCAAGACGCAAACTATTGCGTCTCTACATTCATAAATCAACATTCTCTTTTTCAGATTCATCGTTCTCCAACCAACGGCAGATATGCTTCCAAATTGTTAGAAATCATGTCTACCACAGACTTGCTGGAAGCAGTTGCACCGGTAATCTGATTTATCTGCTCGGCAGACGTTTTTTCTTCTTCGGGTACAAGTTGAAATGTTTGAATAATTCCATTATTGATAATAATCTTATTCTGGAACTGATCTTTGAACCAGTCTTCAGTAATTCTGCCGCCCAGGCCGGGTGTTTCATTCTGATCGATAATTTCCAATTTTAAAATTTTCTGCAGATCTGGAGAAAGTCCCAGAAGCGCATCGATGGTTCCCCACAATCCTTTTCCGCGAATCGGAAGGCAATATCCCAGAATCACTGAATCTCTGGAAGCAATATAATAATTTATTTCAGTAGTTTCTTTTGAGGAAATATATCTGGAAAATTCTGCCTGCACATTTTGGGTTGGAAGTTCAAAGATTTTCAGGATCGATTCCTGCAATTTCATTTGTCGATATGCATTTACCTGATCGATCGTAAAATGATAGAACGTGGATAATATTCCCACAAAAATCACCGTAACCATTACCATGAAAACAATCGGATAAGCTCTGGTTTCGCTGAATGATTTTTTTATTTTTTCTTCCGCCATCTCACTTCACCTTTGCTTTATTCAAGCCAAATTCAATTATCGGCATAAATGTATTACCCAGCAGAAGTGCAAACATGAAACCTTCCGTGAAAAGTGAATATTTGCGAATGAAAACCGTGAGAAATCCCACCAGAATTCCATAAATCCAGATCGCTTTTTTGTTCTTCGGCATCGAAACCGGATCGGTGATCATGAATATAGCTCCAAACATAAAACCACCACTAATGATGAACGGAAGCGGATTCATTCCATAAAATATAGTTGTGAATATGGTGAACGAAAACAGTAGCGATAAGATCGCCTGCCATTTTGCTGTTTTAGTAATAATAAGATAAATTCCTGCCAGTAAAATTAGCAGAGCGGATGTTTCACCGGCACTTCCTGGAATAACTCCCAGAAATAATTTTGAAAATGGCTCAATGACACCAGCAGCGTTGAAGTTGGCAATTGGAGTAGCTGAAGTGACTGCATCTACATTCATCCAGCTTAAAAAACCGCCCGGAAATTTTTCAAAAGGATGTAACCAGTTCATGGTCATGGCATTGGGAAACGAGATGTAAATAAATGTTCTTCCTACAATGGCAGGATTGAACATGTTCATTCCAAAACCACCATACACCATCTTACCAAAACAAATCGCCACGATCGATCCTACTGCGATCATCCAAAAAGGCAAAGTTGGAGGACAGGAAAGTGCCAAAAGCGATGCTGTTACAAAGGCAGCTGAAGAAACTTTTCCAGATTTCTTTTTCCTGACAAATAGATATTCAGTAAGAAAAGCAAAAATATTGGAAATCAGAACCAGGATGAGAACTCTCCAGCCAAACAGAAAAATGGAAAAGAGTAATATTGGAATTAGTGCATAAAGCACTTTGTTCATCATTTTTTGCGGCATTATTAAATTTTTCATAATTATTTTTTACTTTTACCAAATTGGAAATTTTAAAAAAAAATTTCTATCACATTAGAATAAACCCTTAATATTTCCATCATCATCGATATCGATTTGGAGTGCAGAAGGTTCTTTGGGAAGACCTGGCATACGCATAATATCGCCGGTGATCGGAATTAGAAATCCTGCTCCGGAAGCCACCAGAATACGACGAACAGTAACTAAAAAATCTTTGGGTCGTCCCAGAAGTTTAGGATTGTCGGAAAGTGATTTCTGAGTTTTGGCAATGCAGATAGGAAGCTTGTCATAACCATATTTTTTGATTGAACGCAGGTCTTTTTTTGCATCTGGCTGGAAATCGATTGCTTCTGCGCCATAGATCTCTTTGGCTACTTTCAAAATTTTATTCTCTACTGTATCGTTCCAATCATAGAGAAGTTTCAATTGGCAATAATGACCTTCTACCAAATCTACTACTTTTCGTGCCAGATCAAGTCCGCCATCTCCACCTTTTCCCCAATAATCTACGATCGAAGCACCAAAACCATTTTCCAAAGCATAATCTTCCAACAGCTTCAGTTCTTCATCGCTATCGGTGTGAAATTTATTTATTGCAACGATAGATTTCATGCCAAATTTGCGAATATTTTCCAGATGTTTGCCCAGGTTTTCCAGACCCTTTTTCACAGCTTCCGAATTCGGTTCATCCAGATCCTTAACTTTAACTCCGCCGTGATGTTTTACTGCGCGCGCAGTAGCAACCAGTACAACAGCGGAAGTACAGAATTTGCCGTAAGGACACACAATATCAAAGAATTTTTCAGCTCCCAGGTCGAAGCCGAAACCTGCTTCGGTGATCACAAAATCAGCGAGCTTAAGAGCTGTTTTAGTAGCTAAGATGCTGTTAGTTCCCTGAGCAATATTGGCAAAAGGACCTCCATGAACAAAAGCAGGAGTATTCTCAATCGTCTGCACCAGATTTGGTTTTAGTGCATCTTTGAGAAGAGCGGTAATAGCACCTTGAAATCCCATGTCTTTTACTTTTACAGGTTCATTTCCATAAGTAAAAGCAACCGTTATCTCACCGATCTTCTTCTTTAATTCTTCCAGATTGTTGGCAAGACATAAAATTGCCATGATCTCGGAAGCAGGAGAAATATCAAATCCATCTTCGCGGGGAACACCCTGGGTTTTTCCACCCAAACCAATAACAACATTTCGCAGCGATCTATCGTTCACATCCATTACTCGTTTCCAGGAAACGGTTCGCGGATTTATCTGAAACGGATTGCCGTTGTAGATGGAATTGTCGATCAGAGCGGCCAGGTTGTTGTTGGCGGCGGTAACAGCGTGCATATCTCCGGTAAAATGAAGATTGATATCTTCCATCGGAAGAACCTGCGAAAAACCGCCGCCGGCAGCTCCGCCTTTGATGCCGAAAACCGGTCCCAGAGAAGGTTCTCGAATTGCTACTATAGATCTTTTGCCAATTTTATTCAAAGCCATTGTCAAACCGATCGATGTTGTCGTTTTTCCTTCGCCAGCCGGTGTAGGTGTGATCGCCGAAACTAATATCAACTGACCTTCGGGATTATCTTTCAATCTCTGGATCGCATCGAATTTGAGTTTGGCTTTATATTCTCCATAAAGTTCCAGATCTTCTTCTTTCAATCCAATAGAAGCAGCTACATCGATTATTTTTTTCAGTTTAGCTTTCTGAGCTATTTCTATATCGGTTTGCATGTTACGGCTCCTTGATTGTAGAGATTATAATATTTTCTTTATTCTGCTGAGTTTTGCTACATGAGATACTTCTTCATCGATTATCGCATCGATGATCTTCTTGGATTTTTCATTGGTAGTTTCTTTGCTTACCGAGAAAAAGAAGAGCAATGTATCTTTTTCGAATTGGATGGCAAAATTGATGATCTCCATTTCATCTTTGGCAGAAGCCGCTAATTTAATAGAAGCATCCGGTTTGCTGAAAATATGAGAATCTGTAATTGAACGAAGATAGGAAGCTGCTTCCTGCCAATCGATAGGATCACCAAGATCGGCATAATCAGTTTCTGTTCGAAAGCTTTTAAAAGTAGCTTCATGTTTGATCTCATCATTTTTAAGCTCTTCCAACAGATCTTTTGCTTTGGAGCTGAGATCTTTTCTCTTGAGAGCTTCATCGTAGAATTTATAGCCATTCTTCTCGATTTGAATAGCCAGTTCAATAACTTCATTTACTGAGAAATTTTCCATTTTTGAATCTCCTGATCTATTTTTTTTAATTTTCCTTTAGAATATGCTCATCATAAAGAGTTTCAAATTTCAGTTTATGTCCGGCTTCTTCGCTGGCCAATTTCTTGAAAAGAGTTTCCATTTCTGTACCGGGAAAATTGCTGGCTAAAGCCGTGTAAAGGTTTTTAGCCTGTTCTTCTTTTTTCATGGCAATGATGAGAATATCTTGATATGACATATCTTCTTTGGGTTGAATATCGACCACATAATCTGCGATATGCAGATCTGTAACTTCTTTTACTTCTATTTTTTGAAATCCCTTATCTCGAATATTTTCCAGAATTACAATATGGCCTTTTTCCATATTTTCCAATTCTTTCAGCATTTCTTTTTGAGCATTGAATTTGACTCTGGTTTGCAGATCCTGATAAAATCTGACAGCATCTTTTTCTCCATCAATAGCAAAATCAATCACTTCATTGAATTTGTCTTTTGTCATGATTTCTCCTTAATATTGTTTGTTTTCTTTTTATAGAAAACAGGAAACTATCTGAAAAAATAAACGGGAGCAACAGATAACTGCTGCTCCTGAAATGATATCAATCGACCGGGCTGAAAAGATCTTTTCCAACGCCGCAAACCGGGCAAACCCAATCTTCGGGCAGATCTTTGAAAGCTACATTGTCATTTTCGGCCGGATCGTAGATATATCCACAAGCATCACATACATATTTTTGCATTGCTTCCTCCTGTTATATTTTGTAACTGATTAATAATTTTCCACCCAAACTTCAAAGTGATCGATGGGATGATCGCAAACAGGACAAACATCCGGAGCTTCGATCGATTCCATTATGTGTCCACAGTTGCGGCATTTCCAGTAAACTTTGCCGTCTTTTTTGAAAACTGTATGTTCTTTTACATTTTTCCACAATTTGCGATAGCGCTCTTCATGACGCTTTTCTACCAGAGCAACTTTCTTGAAGACATCGCAAACTTCTTTGAAGCCTTCTTCTTCGGCTACTTTAGCAAAAGTAGGATAGAGGTCTGTCCATTCTTCGTTTTCACCATTGGCAGCACATTCCAGGTTTTTCAGTGTGTCGGAATAACAAACCGGATAATCTGCCTGAATAGAAACCATTTCATCGTTGATTCCATTTTTAATGAGCTGTTTCATAAAAAGCTTGGCATGTTCCTTTTCATTTTCGGCTGTTTCATTGAAAATTTCTTCTATCTGACGAAAACCTTCTTTTCGTGCTACGGAAGCAGCATAATTATATCGCATCCGAGCTTGTGACTCGCCGGCAAAAGCCTTCATCAAATTTTCTTTTGTCTTTGAATTTTTAAAATCCATTCAATTCCTCCATCTATTTTTTTAAATTTATAATTACTAAATAAGTCAAC
>JAIPJH010000003.1 GCA_021734245.1 Candidatus Cloacimonadota bacterium
GGAAAGCCCAGCAGCACAAAAGTTCCGATCGGCTCATTTTTGATAGCACATGCTTCTCCGATATATTGGCTGCCGCCGCTGGCTTCAAAATTATAAATTCCATTTGCCGCATCTGGGAAAATAGCTACATAAGGAAGTGTTCCGCTGAAGGCAGGATTCAATTTATCAGAATCGATCAGAAGTTCAGGATAATCGTCGGAACTGGCACTTGTAAATTCCCACAATGAAACTAAATAGGTATCATCGATATTCAAGAAATCGGTTTTAAAGAAATCAGGAATTTCATCTGCAGTTTTCCAGCCGGAAATTATAAGGTTTCCACCAGCTGCCAGATAGCAGCCCAGTTTATTGATGTTATTCTCAATGAAATGCTGTGCCAGATCGTCATCGTGCCAGATGATGGTTGAGTAATCTGCC
This sequence comes from Candidatus Cloacimonadota bacterium, assembly GCA_021734245.1. Taxonomy (NCBI): domain Bacteria; kingdom Pseudomonadati; phylum Candidatus Cloacimonadota; species Candidatus Cloacimonadota bacterium. The sequence continues at coordinate 418 of JAIPJH010000003.1, forward strand.
AGAGTTTCCAGATCTGGAGAGCCGTCATCTTCATAATCCCAACTGGTGTATGAAGAAGGCATTACAGCTTCATAGAAATCATCAACTTCAGCGTCATCAGGATTTCCCACTGTACCGTTTCCGTCTTTTGTTTCATCGATAACCAGAACTCCCTGATTCATTGGAAAATTGATAGGAGTTGCTTCATAAACCTGGGAAAATGGAGTTTCAAAACCATTGTCCTTTGTTGCCTTGAGCTTGTAATAATATGTTGTTCCATTTACCACATCATCATCCACGTAACTGGTTTCTGTTATCAAATCCTGATTGATCTGGATGAACGGATCATCTGGGTTTTCTGCACGATAAAGATTGTAGCCGTCTATTCCAACTTCCGGCCAGAATTCTTCCCAGAAAACAATAACTTCTCCATCTGCCGAATAGGCATTGTTAATACTTACTCCACGCAAAGTGCTGGAAGTGGAAAGCACCCAGTTATTGGGATCAAATTCCACATTATCATAAACCGGAACATTCGTAATGGCGATCGTTTCCAGAGGTACATCTGGAGCAGCCTGAACCAGAACAGAATCCTGTCCTGCAGCACCGTAAATGTGAACTGGAATATCGATGTAAAAATCGGTATCGCTGTTGGAATAAGTCTGCACATAAGTCATTATTCTGGGAACTGCCAGATAAGGATTGAAAAAATAAGTATATTCACAGGAAGGCATTCCGCTGCCGTAGATCCACTGATCGAAAAATTGGTCAAAATCTTCGCCTGTAACGTTTTCACAAACTTGCTGGAAATCTTCTGTTATCACATTGGAATGCATAAAATCATTGAAAAAAGTCTGCATGATCTGCCAGAAAAGATCATCTCCCACTTTCAAGCGGAGCATGTGCAGTACCGAAGCTGCTTTTTCATAAGTAACCGGCGTGAAATACTGATTGGGAGTTGCCGGATCGTAAATCGTGTAGGGGGTAGTGCCCGCCCAGTTTTTATAATAATTCTGAATACTGATCTCAATGTAGTTCACCATTTCATCAAATCCCTGCCATTGTTCCATGTAAACCGCTTCCGAATAAGTTGCGAAACCTTCGGAAAGCCACACGTCTTTCCAGGTAAGATGGGTAAGACAATCTCCATACCACTGATGTGCCAATTCGTGACAAATCGTCATTTCATGTCCGTGATTTCCTGTGATATTTGTGCTGCCCAGAGTTGTCATTGTTTGATGCTCCATAGCGCTGTAGGTGGCAAAATTGGTAACCGCATTTCCATATTTTTCAAAAGGATAAGGACCGTATTTATCGCTGTAAACCTGCATCATAAACGGCAGGTTGGAAAAATCTTCCGTAGCACTTCCTATCAGGTTGGAAGGCACAAAATTCTGGATCGGAATTGTTCCAAAAGTATCAAGCAATTCCAGATAAGACTGGCAAACCAGTGAAACCAGATAAGTTGCCATCGGATAATCGCAATCCCAGTGATGAGTTTTAGTTCCGTTGCCGTTATCCACGATCGAGGTGCGAATTCCGTTGCTGGCCACCAGCCAGTCGTCGCGGCAGGTAATGTGCAGATCGGTGACAGCTTTATCCCAGGGATGATCGTAGCAGGGCCACCAGAAACGCGAGGCATTTGGATCGGAAATCGTGAAAATATTGGAATTTCCAAAATACATTCCCAAACCATTCCAGGTGGGATAACCTTCATAATCTACCTGCGTGGTAAATGTATCTCCGGCATTCATCGTTCCCAGTTGAATTGTTATCAGATCGTTGCTGTAATCATAACTTGCTGCATTCCCATCCAATAGAACCGCATTTACAGTCATATCCGTCAGCTCATAAGAAATTTCTGTGATCGTTTCTTCTGCGGTTACAGTTGCTATTACACTGCCCCAGATATAATCATTCGCATCATCGATCTCTATCGTGATATCATAATTGGTGATATCAAAACCATGTGCCGAATCTGCTCGCGTCGTTTCTGTGTAAATTGTCATGTTCTGATGTCGGTGATTTGGCACATAAGTGGGAGTTGAAAACAATATCGTCGATACAAAAATTAATACAAAACAAAAAACTATTTTTTTCATCAATTCCTCCTAGAATACTCTTTTGGGAAATTTAAAAATATGATTAAAAAACGGCAATGAATTTATTTCAAAAATTTTATTGAACTTCTCTGGAAGTATATATTTTGTGGTATTCAAATTAATGAGATCAAAATAAATAATAGTGGGATGTTGTATATCTAACTATAAACCTTATCCAGAAATTCGATTGCCCTTTGTTTGAGCCAGTTATGTTCGAATTCATACCAATTTTTCTCTTCCTCAGGATATCGATACAGCACATCTTTGAATCTTCTGAATGTACCTTTTCCATTTAGTGCGACATCCAGAATTTCTCGCAATCTATCATTTTGCCTTGCAGTAAAATCTTGCATAAGATTATATTTTTCATAAGATTTAATGCCTTCGATCTCTATCCAATCACTAAAATCAATTCGCCCTTCTTCGTTATCCTGCTCTTCAATAATGTATTCCACAGAATAATCAACTTCTCGGGTTTCTTTGTTAAAATAATATCTTACTTCATAATTAGCATTATTCAGTGCTACTATTATTTCTTCGATCAAACTATCAGAATATTTCATTTTATTCCCACCTTTTGTAATTCATCTTTCAGAACCCGATGCATCTTATATTTCTGCAACAGTTCCTGAAAATATTTTTTCATTTCTTGTCTTATTTCATTAGTAATTTCAACTATCTATCTACTTTTGAATAATATTTTCTTCTCAAAAAACTGTTTGGAGTTGAAATCTCTTTTAACAAATTTGAAGATATTTTTGGTAAATTCTTGTTTTTCACACATCCTCCAATTTCTAAAAATTCAATAATGATTATCAAATCTCATACAATTTTGAGTTAATAGCTTAGAAAGCAAACAAAATTTCTAAAAAAATATTTTTATTTGACAAAAAAATGATTAAACTTTCTTTAGCACTCGTGATGAGTGATTGCTAAAAACTAAAAAGTCAATCACTCAAGTGCTTAAAAAATAGATAAAAAAATAAACGAATAGGAGGCATAAGTTTTATGGCAAAACAAATTAAATTCAGTCATGACTCTAGAACGATTTTAAAAGAAGGCGTGGATAAACTCGCCGATGCAGTAAAAGTAACATTGGGACCCAGAGGAAGAAATGTAGTATTAGACAAAAAATTTGGATCTCCCACAATTACAAAAGACGGTGTAACGGTAGCCAAAGATATTGAATTGGAGGATCCATTTGAAAACATGGGTGCCCAGCTGGTGAAAGAAGTAGCAGAAAAAACACACGACATCGCAGGTGATGGAACAACAACCGCAACGATCCTTACTCAGGCAATTATTGAAGAAGGATTGAAGCATGTTACCGCCGGCGTAAACCCGATGTATCTTAAGCGCGGATTGGACAAAGCAGTCAAAGTTGTAATCGAAAAGATCGATGAACTCAGTAAAGAGATCAAAGACAGCAAAGAGATCGCTCAAATCGCAGCTATTTCTGCCAATAACGACAAAGAAATCGGTAAATTGATCGCAGATGCAATGGAGTCTGTAGGCAACGAAGGAATCATCAATGTGGAAGAAGCTAAATCTATCGAAACTTACCTGGAAAAAGTTGAAGGAATGCAGTTCGATCGCGGTTATCTTTCTCCTTACTTTGTTACAGATGCCGACAAAATGATTGCAGAATTTGAAGATCCTTACATCCTGCTTTTCGATAAAAAGATCAGCGTGATGAAAGACTTGCTTCCGATACTTCAAGAAGTAGCTCAAACTGGAAAATCTCTAATGATAATTTCTGAAGACATCGAAGGTGAAGCCCTGGCTACACTTGTTGTAAATAAATTGCGCGGAACTTTGAATATCGCTGCAGTTAAAGCTCCCGGCTTTGGCGACAGAAGAAAAGCCATGATGGAAGATATTGCAATCCTGACAGGTGGAACCGTTATTTCTGAAGACCTGGGACGCAAACTTGAATCTTCTACTTTGAATGATCTGGGAACTGCTAAGAAAGTGATCGTAGAAAAAGAAAACACAATTATTCGCGAAGGTGCTGGTTCCGATGAAGATCTGGAAGCAAGAGTTAAGCAGATCAAAGCTCAAATAGAAGAAACTACTTCCGATTATGATAAAGAAAAACTTCAGGAAAGACTGGCTAAGCTTTCCAGTGGTGTAGCTGTTATCAAGATCGGTGCAGCCACAGAAACCGAAATGAAAGAAAAGAAAGCTCGCGTAGATGATGCACTTCACGCTACCAGAGCTGCTGTAGAAGCTGGAATCGTTACCGGTGGCGGAACTACTTTGATGTATGCTGCCCGTGCCATCGATGGTATGAAACTGGAATCTCACGAAGAAAAAGTGGGCGCAGAAATCTTGAAAAAGGCTCTTACAAAACCAGCTTTCTGGATCGCTTCCAATGCAGGAGAAGAAGGTGCCATCGTGGTAGAAAAGATCAAAGAATCTAAAGATGTACATTTTGGATTTAATGCTGCAGATGGTAAATTCGAAGACCTTTTCCAAAATGGTGTAATCGATCCTGCCAAGGTTGTAAAGAGTGCTCTGCAAAATGCAATAAGTATTTCAGGACTTTTCCTTACAACAGAATGCATCGTTACAGATATTCCGGAAGAAACTCCTTCCATGCCTCCAATGCCAGCAGGCGGTGGTGGAATGCCGGGAATGTATTAGTAAAAGAACTAAAAAAATAAAAAAGAGCAGGCTGATGTCTGCTCTTTTTTTTACTCTATAGTTATGAATGTACGCTCTCTTTTTTGTTCTATAAAGTAGAAGCAATTCATTCTAATTTAGATTTCGAAATGCATATTTCAATCATTTTTTGATTTAATGGTACAAATGTTGCAATAACATGATTTTGATAGGTGTGAATGGTGCTGTGAAAATGTGTGTAAAAATTCTTGACACCAGATACTACCATTTTTTTGATACGTGCCGAGTGCCGAAGTGGTGAAATTGGTAGACGCAGTGGACTCAAAATCCTCCGAGCATTTGCTCGTGCCGGTTCGAGTCCGGCCTTCGGCACCATTTATGAAGAAATATTTGGAGGGTCTTATAAATCTTTGCTAGGGCAACATTCTGATTGCAAAATTTCTGTAAGTATTAAATTGTATTTCTGGAGGATTTAAATGAAAACTAAAATAATTTTATTCGCCCTTGTCTCACTGATTCTGATACCGGTAACGGTAGGTGCGATTTCTGAAGCTGCGGTTATATATTTATTGATCGAACCGGGCTCAAGATCGGCTGGAATGGGACAGGCTTATGTTGCACAAGCAGACGATGGTTTTGCCGGATATTGGAATCCTGGTGCAATGGCCTTTAATAGAAAAAATCAATTCGCTTCCATGTACTCCAACTGGCTGGGAGAAGTTTTCCCGGATATTTACTATTTCCATGCAGCCTGGAACAACTACTATGAAGATATTGGAAATCTTGGAGTAAATGCGACTTATATGTCATACGGTGAACAGGAAAGAACCGATTTGAATGGTAACTCTGACGGTACATTTAGAAGTTATGATATCAGCGGTGCGATATCTTATGGATATCAAACCAGTCCTAAAACAGGAATCGGGATCACATTCAAATTCATCTTCAGTGATCTGGCTCCCAAAGGAACAGGTTCTACCGAGCAGGATGAAAACGGACAGGGAATTTCTTATGCCTTTGATTTTGGAGTAAAGCATATCGGTGTCGATTTTGGCCAGGTCCTCGTTTCTCCTTATAATGGTGCGATTGCTGCCTACAATGGAATTGGATCTCTGGTTGGTTTTAAACCTGCAAGTTACAGCGATTACAGCATTCCTGTAGATAAACTGGATTTTGGTTTGAACCTGCAGAATGTAGGACCGAACATTACTTATATCAATGAATCTCAGGCAGATCCGCTGCCAATGAACTGGCGCATGGGTTTTTCTTATAGAGTAATCGAAAGCAAATATAATAAACTTCGAATTAATGCTGATATGAACAAAATGCTGGCAAATGATGATCCGGTATACCAGAGACTTTTCACAGCCTGGACTGATGACTTTAACAACCGAACCAACGACAGTGGAGAAACGATCGATGATTTTGCTTCATTGAATAATTTCGTTAATTCGATCGAGATGAAAGAGATAATCTGGTGTTTTGGTGCAGAATATGAATATCTCGATCTGCTTTCTCTACGTGGCGGATATTACCTGGACCGTGCCGGATCGGTTGAAGGTTTAGCGTTTGGATTTGGAGTTCATTATCTACTGAATAAATCTTATCTTATCGGCATCGATTACGCTTTCCAACCTGGTGGTGAACTACAGGATTATAACCAGACTCTTTCCGTTAAAGTAGAATTCTAAACATAGATCTCATATGAAAAAGCTACTACTATCAATTTTGATAGTATTTGGGATTTTATTTCCAAATCTATCTTTTGCCAGAAAAACGTTTCTGCCGAAAACTAAGCTGAATAAAAAGGTAGAACTGCGTTCACATCCTGTAGAAAAATATTTCAATAAACCTCGAAAGATTGAAAGGAATTCCAGAAACTTCAATAAACTTCTGGTTCTGCTTATCGATTTTCAGGAAGATACAGACACGCAATCTACCGGAAATGGAAAGTTCGTTCAAGATCCTGCTGATTATCCAATAGACATCGGAAGTCCACCCCACGATCATGAATATTTTAGCCAGATGATGGAAGCTTTGCGTTACTATTATCTGGCGGTTAGCTATGGTTCTTTCGATGTGGATTATGATGTTTATCCACAATCCGATCCGGGAAATTTCAGTGCATACACACTGCCAAACGAAATGCGTTATTACAATCCTCCAGGCGCAGATTTCGATTTGATGATTTCCAGGTTCGAAGAATACTTTACAGATATTTTTGCAGAAGCAGATCAGGACGAAGATATCGATTTCAGCCAATACGAGCACTTTTTAGTAATTCATGCCGGCTCCGACTATCAACATGATATAAATGGAGATACTCCAGCGGATATTCCCTCCTTCTTTATCCAAATAGGAACAGGAAAAGAATACACGACCAGTGATGGCACAGTTATCGACCACGCTTGTAATGTTCCCGAAACAATCATTCAGGATGTGGAAGAACAGACCGAGGGTAATGATCATTACTTTTTCAATTACGGAGTTATCAATTCTGTCCTGGTCCACGAATTTGGTCATTCAATCGGATTTGTCGATCTTTATAATACCATGAACAACACTCCTCAAGTCGGTTATTATGGAATTATGGATAGCGGCGGCGCAGCATCGATTGGTTATCCCTGGGCAGCAGACAGTACTTTCTTTTTAGAAGGTGTTTTTCCTGCACTTCCCAGTCCCTGGTCTCGTTTGCAGGCTTTTGAAGATGATTTCAGAGCACGCGGAATTCTGAAGGATATTTCCGATTTTGATCTTGCCAAATCAATCAATGTTTTACCTTCCAGCCTTATTTTCGATCCTTCAGCAATTACAGATTCAACAGCATATTTTGTAAAAGTACCACTCAACGATGATGAATATCTCATTATCGAAAATAGACAGCTCGATCCTGATGGCGACGGTGGAGCGACTATCATTACGACCGATGACAACAGAATTGTGCTTTGTCCCAGCTTTCGCAACAGCAATACCGGACCAAATTATGAATACGATTATCTGCTGCCGGGATTTATCGATGAAGATTATCTTTCTTACGGTGGAGGTCTTCTGGTTTGGCATATCGATAATTCGATATTGCAGGAAAATGATAATTATGAAAACAATACTGTGAACGTTCTGCATGAACGCAGAGCAGTAAAAATAGTAGAAGCTGATAATATTGATGATATTGGAAATCCCTTTTCCATGTATTGGCAGGGAACAGAATACGAACCTTTTTACAAATACATGCCGATCCTCGATTCGGATGGCTGGTTCCTTGGTTGGGACAATGAAACAATAGTTAACAACAATGGTCAGTTGGAATTCATTGGAACGATCTTCAGTAACGAATTATCATCAACTTCTGAACCTGCACTTATCACAAACACCGGTGATCCATCAATTTTTTCGATCACAGATATCAGCAGTTATTCGCTGGAACTTGATGTTACCAGATTGATGAGTTTCAAGTTTGGAATTAAATCTTTTGATGTAACAGAAAAAATAGCTGAATTCGATTCTATCCAGGTCATTGGAAAAGCAGGAAATTCCATGGGATTTCCCACCTTTCCTATTTTAGCGGATCAGGAGATTTCATTTTACTCTTTGATGCAGCAGAACTGGGCAGATAATTACGGGATTTCTCTGCCTTTTACAGGAACTTCTGATTTTGATGTTTTACCGATCGATACTGATGAAAATGGTGATGATGAATTCATCTTTGTAGAGAATAATGTAATAAATTCTGTAACTTCTGATGGAATTGAAGAAACTACTTTTTCGGATCAATTGAGTGATGCTCCGCTACTGATTAACGCTTGGTATTATGAGACGCTTGTAATTCCTGCCGCTGATGGAATTCACCTGTATTATGATGATGATCAGGAATCGACTTATGATACTCCAAATGCTAAAATTGCTTTCAACGGGACTCATTTGATAGCAGCTTATGATGGAATGATCAGTTTTTTGCCGGATATTTCTACGAGCGGTGTTCCGCGTTATAATGTTTCAATTCCAGATTATGACCCAGTTTACACTCCTGTTAGTTTAGCGGATGATAACATTCCAGAAAATAATGCTACCTTTGTTCAAACAGAAAACGGTAATATTTATAAAATAAAAAATGGCGAGAAGGAACTGATCTTCCGACTTTCTGCCTACACGAATAAAAAACCTTCTCAATTGGCTTTGGGTCATATTGGATTTGAAGGCAATATTTGTCTTACTTTTGGAGCAGGAAACAGAGTTTTTGCCATCATGCCGGACGGAACCTTGTTAGAAGGTTTTCCCGCTTATTTGGAAAATAGAACAATAACTCCTTATAGTTATCCACGTATGATCGATTTTCCAGAAGATACGATGATAATCCTGGAAGAAGATGCAGGTGGCTTTGTAGCTGTGAATTCTGAGGCAAAGATGGAACTTAAATATTCATTTTTCTGGAGCAAAAACGATGTTCAGGATCAATTCTATTGGGATAGTGTGGATGAAAAACTCTTCTATATCTATGCAAATAAAGATCACGAACTTTATTCCAGTTATCTACAAAACATAGATAACAATCCAATTATCTGGAATGGTTTCAGAAATAATGGTTATTCCATTTTTAATGGAAATTGGGAAGCACCAATTCCTCCAATGGAACTGAAATTCAGTGCTTATGCCTTTCCAAATCCAGCCAAAAAAGGCGAGATCAGATTTCATGTAATGGATGCCGACAGCAAAATCAAAATTAAAATATTTGATGCAGCCGGAAACAAAATACGACAAAAAGAAACAGAAGCTAATGTTACTCAAAATACAGACATCCGCATCAAAACCAGCAATCTCGCTTCCGGTGTTTATTTTGCTATAATTCAAGTTGATGGTCAAATTAAAAAAATACCATTTGCAGTAGAAAATTAGGGAGATGAAAATGAAAACAAGAATCATTTTGATCATGTTGATATTCAGTTTTACTGCCGTAATATTTGCCGATGGAAACCCGGAACTGAAAACCAGACAGGTTTCTGCCAAAAAAGCAATGCTGCTCTCATCACTTTTCCCCGGAGCAGGACAGTATTATGCCGATAAATCCAGCTTCACGACTTACCTTTTTCCGATTTTGGAAATAGGACTTTGGACTGGATACCTGGTTTATTATAATAAAGGACTCGATAAAGAAGAAGAATATGAAGATTATGCAGATGAACATTATAACAGGCAATATCAATACAACGTACAATATGCACTGCAAAATAATCCTGAGGCAAATCCGATAACCTATGCCAATCATTTCCGTTTAGATGGAATCGAAGTGGATGAAGACGGAAATCTTATCGACATAACAAATGATAACACGCAACATTTTTATGAAGATATCGGAAAATACAGCAAATATTTCTTCGGCTGGATAGATTGGTATGAAGTTTATGCAACTACTGATGGCATCAATTTTGCTGAACCACTCTGGATCTGGGATGAAAACGATATTGCTATCGGAGTGAGCGAACCCAACTACCCTGATTCTGATTTTTATGTAGGAGATGAAGCTGTTTTTCATATAGATAACGGGCTCTACAGCAGATTTATTAATGACTATATCGAAATGAGAAATGAAGCTGAAGATTTTTACGACATGGGCAGATATTTTAGTTATGGAATCCTGGCAAATCATATTGCCAGCGCTTTAGATGCCAATCGGCTGGCAAGAAAGAAAAATGCTGCACTTGCTAAAAATTGGAATATCAAAGTTTCACCGGTTTTAGTGAACAACCAGGTATCTCCGGCAATTTTTATTTCAGCAAAATTTTAAGGTTTTGAAGATGAAAAAAATAATCTTATTTGTTCTGCTCCTGATCATGATTTCACACATAGCAGCAGAAACCAAATCCATACGAAAAGCAATGCTGTTTTCGGCTATTTTGCCGGGAATGGGAGAAATGTATTCCAAAAATTATAACCGAGCTGCCACTTTTCTGGCAGTAGAAGCCGCAACCTGGTTTGCTTATTTCCGTTTGAAATCGGAACGCCAGTGGGCACTGAATTCCTACAAAGATTTTGCTTCCAGTATTACGGAAACTCCCAAAGACAGTCCAGACTGGTATTATCAACTTCTGCAGGATTATCCTGATAGTGAAACTTACAATGCCGATATTATTCGTGATGCCAGAAATTATTATCTCATTTATCAGAATGATCCGGTGGCTTACGAAGAATATCTGGAGCAATATCTGGTTCCGGAAGAAAGTGCGTGGGACTGGGAAAATAATCGTAACTGGTACAAATTCCGAGATCTTCGCCGTGATAAACAAAACATGGAAATTTACATGAAATTCGCTTTTGCGGCTGCAATTGTAAATCGTTTTATAAGTGTAGTTGATTCTGCGATCCTAACCAGAAGATTCAATAAAGAGCAGAAGAATATCGGCAGCCTGCAAGTTTACCCGGACCTGGCAAATATGGGTTTAAAATTGAAATACGAAATCAAGTTTTAAAACAAAGGATGTTATTTTGAAAAAGCTGATAATTATATTCCTGCTGATGATCCTGGCGATAAATATTTTCTGTGAAGTCAAGCCAAGATCAAAAGCTTTAAAATCTGCTCTGATTCCCGGCTGGGGAGAATTGAGCATGAAGAAAAGTTCGGGTTATTTTTTTATGGGAACTGAACTTATTTTGTGGGCAGCAACCTTCTATTTTGATAACGAGATCGATCTGAAAGAGAAAGCTTCCAAAAATTATGCATACAAATATGCGCACATCAACACCGATATTGAGCTGACCGAAGATTATCTTTATGATGTAAAAAAATATATGAGTTCCGGCTATGAGGCAGGTGGATACAATGCGAAAATCGTGGAACAGGCAATGGCAATGTTCCCGGATGATCCAGCCGCTCAAACCGCCTACATCGATGAAAATACCTATTCTGATGAATATTACTGGAATTGGGATGATACGGAACGCAAACACGATTATGCCATCCTGCGCAAAAGAATGACGCAATACGATGGATATATTAAAGGAATTACCGGTGGTATAATCGCCAATCATCTGTTCAGTGCTATCAATTCTCTCATGATCGCCAATAAGATAAATAATGTGGAATTGAGCATGGATTTTGATGAACAATTCAATCCCACCTTTCTGGCAACTTACAAATTTTAAGAAAAAAAATTATAAAAAAATCGGAGGAAAAAATGGCTGTTGTTATTACAGGAAAAGATTTAAAAATTGAAGATGTTTACAATGTAGCGGTTCGAGGAGAAAAAGTAGAGCTTCATCCTGATGCTCTGGAACGGATCGAAGTATGCCGAACCTTCATCGAGAAAAAGATCGAAGAAGGCGAGATCATGTATGGAGTAAATACTGGAATCGGTGAATTTTCGGAAGTTATCTTGAATGATGAACAGATCAAACAATTTCAAAAATATCTTATTTATAATCATTCTGCCGGAATCGGAAAACCCTGTCCTATCGAACATGTGCGTGCTGCTATGCTGGGCAGGATAAATGTTCATGCCAATGGAAATTCCGGTTGTCGTCCGATAATTACGCAGACATTGATTGAACTTTTGAATAAGAATGTAACTCCTGTGGTTTGCGAAAAAGGCAGTGTGGGAGCTTGTGGAGACCTTTCTCCCATGAGTCAGATCGCTCTTCTGATGATGGGTGAAGGTGAAGCCTTTTACAAAGGCGAAAGAATGCCCAGCAAAGATGCAATGGACAAAGCCGGAATCGAAGTTCCCGGTTTGAAAGCGCGTGACGGACTTGCTACCATCAACGGCAGCAACCTGCTTACAGCCATTTCTGCTCTGATAGTTTACGAAACAGAAAGATTTTTTAAGCAGGCGGAAATTGCCGCTGCTATGACTCTGGAAGCTTTGATGGCAAATCTGAAACCTTATGATGAACGTTTGCATCAACTGCGTGGATTTCAGGGAGCAGTTACCTCTGCCGGAAATATAAAAAAAGTTATCGAAGATTCCGATCTTTTGAAAGGCATGAAAGTTCGAGTGCAGGATGCTTACAGTATGCGTTCTACACCACAAGTTCTGGGTGCTGCTCGCGATCAACTGCGCTGGACCAGAAGCCAGATCGAAATTGAATTGAACGGCGTTGGCGACAATCCTGTATTCCTGCCGGAAGATGGAGTAGTGCTTACCGGAGCAAACTTTCAGGGTTCTCCTGTTGCTGTTCCAGTAGATATGCTGGGCTCTGTTATCACGATGGTTTGCGTGATTTCTGAACGTAGATTGAATCGTCTTCTAAATCCTGCTCTCAGTGTTGGTCTTCCCGCCTTTCTTACCAAAGGTGCAGGAATGTATTCCGGCCATATGCTCAGCCAATATACAGCTGATATGATGATCGTGGAACAGCGAATTTTATCAACACCAGCCAGTATGCAATCCATTCCCGCCGCAGCCGATCAGGAAGATTTCGTAAGTATGGGAATGAATACCGCTCTCAAAACTCGTCAAATTCTGGATAATGCTTACGGCATTTTGGGAATTGAATTTATCGCTGCAGCTCAAGCCCTGGATTTTAGAGATTACACTCCAGGAAAAGGTACTCGAGCAGCTCATGCAGCAGTCAGGAAAGTAGTAGATCATCTGGATGAAGATCGTCCTCTTTTTGATGATCATAACAACATGATGCAAACAGTTAAAAATCGAGACATTCTGCATGCTGTGGAAGAAGCGATCGGAGAACTGAAAATATACTAATTTTTTTTGAGGTGAATTAATGCCTGTTAAAATTACAGGAAAAGATCTAACTTTGGCCGACATCTGGAATGTCGCCTATAATTTCGAAACTATCGAATTGGATGAAATATCGCAGGAAAAGGTGATCAAATGCCGCAATTATGTGGAAAAGATCATCAAAGAAAATCGGGTAGTTTACGGTCTTACCACCGGTTTCGGTAAATTCAGCACTGTTCGCATTCCAGCCGATCAAATCGAAGAACTGCAGGAAAACCTGATAATCAGTCATTCTACAGGTGTGGGAAATTATCTTTCAATTCCGGAAACACGAGCTGTGATGCTGCTTCGTATAAATGTTCTGGCGCGTGGTCATTCCGGAATTCGTCTTTCCACTTTGCAAACTCTCATCGATATGCTGAATGCCAGAATCCATCCCTGCATTCCCGAAAAAGGTTCTGTAGGAGCCAGCGGAGATCTAGCTCCGCTTTCTCATCTTGCTCTGGTTTTGCTGGGAAAAGGAAAAGCAGAATTCAATGGCAGGATCATCAGCGGAAAGCTGGCGATGAAAAAAGCCGGAATTGCACCAGTAAAACTGAAAGCGAAAGAAGGTCTGGCTCTGAATAATGGAACCCAGGTGATGACAGCAGTTGGGGCACTGAACTTGATTCGTGCGCGAAACCTGGTAAAACAGGCTGATATCATTGCAGCAGCCAGCATCGATGCAATGTTGGGAACTGCTTCTGCTTTCGATGCACTGGTTCATAAGCAGAGACCGCACAAAGGTCAATTAACTTCTGCCGAAAACTTGCGAAAACTTCTGGCAGAAAGTGAACTGAATTGTTCCCACGAAAATTGCGAAAATGTTCAGGATGCCTACAGTATTCGCTGCACTCCGCAGGTAAATGGAGCTGTACGAGATGCCTTGGATTATGTTCAAAGTGTGATCGAAGTAGAAATAAATTCCGCAACAGATAATCCGCTGATATTCCCGGATGAAGATAAAGTTATCTCCGGTGGAAATTTTCATGGTGAGCCGGTAGCTTTTGCTCTGGATACCTTGGGAATAGTTGTTTCAGAATTGGGCAATATTGCCGATCGCAGACTGGAACACATTTTAAATCCAGCCTTGAACAGAGGATTAAATCCCTTCCTGGCATCACGACCCGGACTTGACTCCGGATTTATGATAGCTCAGGTTACTACAGCATCGTTAGTATCCGAGAATAAAATACACGCTCATCCATCTTCTGTAGATTCTGTGCCAACATCAGCCAACCAGGAAGATCATGTGAGTATGGGCACAATTGGAGCTATGAAAGCAAGAACTATCATCGAAAACGTTTCCTTTATTCTGGGAATCGAATTGATGATAGCTATTCAAGCTCTGGATTCCCGGCCACTAATTTCTTCCCCTCCACTGGAAGCAGTGCGAGGTGAAATTCGAAAAACTGTGAAAACTCTGAAGAAAGATCGTTTACTTAACGTTGATATAAATAATATGAAAAGAATCATTGACTCCGCAATTCTAATCGATGTAGTGTCCAAATTTGTAGATTTGGATTAGGAGATTTAATGAAAAGAATTGGCTGGATGGTTTTCATTATTCTGATGCTGGCATCGGGATGCGTGTATTACAACACCTTTTTCAATGCCGAGCAATATTTCAAGCAGGCACAGGAAACAGAATTGAGAGACAATGGAAAACCAACCGCCAGCGCAATTCAAAACTACAACAAAACCATCAAAAAATGTGGTATTGTTCTTACTGATTATAAAGACAGCAAATATGCAGATGATGCGCTGTTTTTGATGGCGCGCTGTTTTTATTATATTGGAAGAAATTATACTCAAGCTATCAAACATTTTGAAGATTTGATCGAGTTCTATCCCAATAGTGAATTCATTCCTGATGCTAGACTTTACATTGCCAAATGTAATTATCAATTCCGCCGTCAGGAAGAAGCATATGAACTCTTGAAAGAATTTCTGCAGGATCCTGAAATGAAAAATCACTATCCCAAAGCTTTGAAGATCCTGGCTGACTTTCATCTGGAAAATGAAGATTATGTAAATGCAGATTTTTATTTGAACAGATTAATCGAGAACTTCCCAGATTCTGATGAATATGAAGATGCTTTTTTTCTGAAAGGCAAAGCTCAATATGAAGCGGGAAATTATGCCGCTTCCAACGAAGTATTTAACTCTTTGCTAAAATCCAATGTTCCCAGAACAATGAAGCTTGATGCAAGATATTATATTGCCAGGAATCATGTTCTTCTGGACGAAGCAGAAACAGGATTGAAAATTTCCAATAAACTTCTCAAAGATGAATATCGAGAAAATCATATTTCCAAGATCCAGCTTCAGAAAGCTCGCAGTTTGAGTGGAGTAGAAAGAAATGATGATGCAATTGCTTTGTTTGAAACAATCGTAGCAGATAATAAAAGAACTGAACTTTCCGCTGAAGCATTATTCTTTCTGGGAGAACTTTATTTCAATAATCTTCACAACTACGAAAAAGCTATCGAAAATTATAATGAAGTTAAGAAAGAATATAATCAATCGGAATATGTGGAACAGGCTGTTACCAAAAGTGCTGTTGCCAGTCAGATAATTCAATTCAATAATCCTGATTCAAATATTGCTGTAGAAGATCT
Organism: Candidatus Cloacimonadota bacterium; assembly: GCA_021734245.1. NCBI lineage: Bacteria > Pseudomonadati > Candidatus Cloacimonadota > Candidatus Cloacimonadota bacterium. Next base: position 16,453 of record JAIPJH010000003.1, read on the forward strand.
GGTTCTGCAACAGTTTAAATTAGCAGAATTCTATATCGAAGTTCTGGATATGCCGGATTCTGCACTTTATGTATATGATTACATAATTTCTCAGAAAAATGATCTTATCGCAAGACTCGATTCGATGGAAACCAAACTATTGCAGGAAAAAGCAGTTTACGATTCTCTCAAAAATATAGCAGCTTCGGAAAATGATTCTATTTTGGTAGATCAAGCTTCGACTGACACCTTGATGATCGTTGAATTGGCCCAAATCGATTCTCTTTCCCAGCAAGAAGAAATAGCACTCGACAAAACTAAAACTGAAGAGATCTCAAAAGAAGAATCACAGAAAGAAATAGCTCAGAAAGATTCTCTTTTGAATGAAGAAATTGCATTATCCGATTCTTTACTGAATTCTGTTTCTACAGATTCTACAAGTACCGAAAAGCAGAGTATCCAAGCTCTTCTGATGCAGCAGGAAGCAAATGTAAATTCAACAGAACTCTATATCGAAAGAGCCAAAGAAGATATTAAAAAATATGATTCAGAATTTATTCCATTCGCACAATTCATAAAGATCTGGCTCTACAAAAATGTTTATAATGATTCATTGAAAATCAATGAGGTTTATCAAAAGATGCAGGATGAACATCCTGAAAATAAATATACTTATGCTGCAAATCTGATGATCCACGATAAAGATGTGGAAATTATTACAAAAAAAGAAAAAGAAGACCTTGCAGAATATGCAGATGCGATTGAACCACTTTCTATTCAACCGGAAATTGCTGAACTCAAATTAGAAAAAATTGCTGCCGATTCCTTGCACACATACAATCTTAAGGCAAAATATAGTTTAGGCTATTTGAATCATTTTGTATTTCAAGATACTACAAAAGCCAAAGATTTTTACAATTTTGTATTGGAACATGATGCTGAAAATGTTTACAAACCTACAATCAATAAATTCTATGTAAATAAAGAATTCCAAACACTGAGCCGTTTACCAAAAGTAGTTGCCCTGGAACAAAAAGAAAATCAGCAAAAAGAAGAAGAAACCAAAACTGAAGAAGAATTAGATCAAAAATCTGAACAATCCGAGAAAGAAGAAACCGAGAAACTAAAACGAGAAGAAGCAAAGCAGAAGGAACAAAAAGAAAAGACATCCGAACCTGAAAAGCTGAAAGATAAAACAGATGATAATAAAAAAGAACTGAACAAACAAGAACCAGATAAGCAAGAAGAACAAACAAATGAAGAAGAACAGGAAATTCAAAATCCTGCAAAAGAAGAACAGCAAGAAATTCTGCAACCACAGAAAGAAGAACAAACAAATGAACAGCAAAACAAAAACGAAAGCGAAGAAACCAAACTTAAAGATGAAGTTCCTGAAACTGAGAATGCAGACGAAAAATCTGGGGACAAAGAAGTGGAAATAAAATCTGAAAATAAAAACAAAGAAAATCCAAAAATAGATAATGAAGAAGCTGTTTCCGATTCTACTGGAAATAAAATAAAACAGAATTCCACTGACAGTTCAACCGGCAAAAAGAATAATGAAGATCAAGAAAACGAAGATACCGAAACTGCCGAAGAAACAGCAGACCCAGCAGAAAATTAAATAATATTTGATAATGAAAAGCCCGATCCTGTTTCGGCAACATGCATTGGTCAAACTTCTTTATGTAATCATTCAAACACTCATCATCTCATTTTCGAACATTAATTTCTTTATAATTCTAACCGTTTTCAATCTGTTTTTTTTTTTAATTCTACAACCATTAATAATAAAAAATTGGATCTTCACAATTATAAAACTGCTGCCATTGTATATTTCCATACTTGTCTTCAGTTTAATATTCACTACACCTTTTCTGCAGCAACTCTATCTATTGGGAAGGCTCTCTCTGATCCTGTTATTATCAGTTTTTCTGGTAAATACATCCACTATTTACTCGTTTGTGGCAGACACGGTTTTTCTAAATAGATTTAGATTCACTTCCGATGTCAGATATTTTTTGGTAGCCGTCATTTTTTTTATTCCGGAAATGGTTGAGCAATTCAAACAAGCAGCAGGCAGGAAACTATCTATATCTGGAATTATTGGTATTTTTGAGAAGAGTTTAAACTCCATACAGAAAGTAGAAGAAAAAGCTGAGAAGAGTATAGATGATGAAGCCAGAAAATTTGATCTTATCTCAAACCTTACTCTAATCTTAATGATGTTTTTAATTGTATTTTCATATTATAAGGATATTTCATGCGTTATTTAGCAAAAGTAAGTTATGATGGCACCAATTTCGTTGGCTGGCAGATTCAAAAGACAGGTAGAACTGTGCAGGCAGAAATAGAACAGGCATTTTCACAAATTGCTAAGAATAATATTCCTGTAGTTGCAGCTGGTAGAACTGACTCGGGAGTTCATGCATTTGGACAATACTTTCATTTTGACTTGCAAAATAAAATGACCACAGATCAGATAAGATTAGCTCTTCAAACCAAACTGGATTTTGATATAAAGATTATTTCTATCTGGAAGGTCACAGATGAATTTCATGCCAGATTTAAGGCCCAAAAAAGAAGCTACAAATATTTTATTGCAAAAGAGAGAACTCCTTTCAATAGATTCTACAAAAGCTATTTTCCAGGAATATCTTTGGATTTTAATAAGATCCAAAAATGTTTGTCATATTTTATTGGGGAACATGATTTTACTTCTTTCAGCAAATTCAATCCTGAAATTAAATCAACTATTTGTGAAATACAGGATTTTAATCTAATTGAAACCGATGAAGATTATGTTTTCATAATTTCTGCAAATCGATTTTTACATAATATGGTAAGGCGCTTGATCGGTACTATAATCAATGTTTCAAGAACTGATGTTGATCCTGAAATCATTATAGAATTGATAGAAGCCAAAACTACTGAGAATAAACTGATAACCACTGCACCAGCAGAAGGTTTGTATTTGTTTGATGTAGAATATCCAAAGAAATATTTTTTGTAGAATTTGTTTTATAAAGCAAAAAAGGGGCATTCGAAAATGCCCCTTTAATTATTTCACCAGCTGAATTATTTCAGAAGGATCATTTTACGTGTGCTTGTGTAACGTCCACCAGCTTTCATTTTGTAGAAATAAACACCACTGGAAACGTTTCTGTTGTTGGCATCTTTACCATTCCAAACAACTTCATGATGACCAGCTTCTTTGTATTCATCTACAAGAGTAGTAACTTTTTGTCCTTTCACGTTAAATACTTCGATTGTAACATCACCAGCTTGGCTCAGGCTATAATCGATATTAGTAACTGGGTTGAAAGGATTTGGATAGTTTTGAGAAACATTGGCTATCTGTGGAACAACTGTGTTGTTATTGCTACCGCTGTTATCACCAAAGAAAATCTTCAGTGCAGCATAAGTCATTGTACCACCAAGATTTTCTCCATGTCCTTGAATAGATGAACCATAACTATTGTCATCTAAGAAGAATAAGTGAACCATTCCGTAACCATCACCAAGATCTTCAATTTCATCACCTGCATAAATATAACATGGGATCATTCCATCAAGTTCTGGTGCATAATTTGTATCATCAGATTTTGCGTTGAAGATAATTGTTTCTTCCCAGGTTTGTCCGTCATTACCAGAAACAGAAATTGCAACTTCTGGATATTCTGCCCAGTCTTCGTATCCTGGTTCTGGAACGTTACCAAGACGTGATTTCAGACCTTCTGACCAAACAGCAGCCAGCCAGCCCTGATCTTGATTTGTTGCCATATGATATGTATTTTCATGGAAAGCTACACCATTATCAAAGTGATAAATTGGCCAGCCGTCAACCCACATAGCATAACCATCTGGATCAAATTGATCAACTACACCATCTTCGTCCAAATCCCATGGTACCATTGGATTATTATCATTAGGATCTGCACCTTCAAGGTAAATATCTTGGAAACTGAATTCTTCAGTTGTCAGATCGAATGTATACATCTTGGGATACATAAGTGGAAGATCTGGATACCAGGAAGATGGATGAAGCATCATATTCATATTTCCAAGGAACATCAATTTGTTGTTATTTTCAGCAAATACGATGTTTTGGTGGTTACACAGATATGGTTCGAAATAGATCTCATGTGGCTGACCTGTATCAGGATCTACAAACACATAAGTTCCGTCTTGATTTTGAGGATTATCTACGTCAAATTCTGCTTGTCCTTCGTAGAATGTGAAGTCACCTTCACCATAGTTGTCATTATAGAATACATACATTCTGTCTGGTGTTGTAGAAGTTTCACCATCTGTAATAACATAGCCCATAAAAGCTACTTTACCATCATCGGAAACTACCATACCACCATTGGGTCGCATCCATTCAGGATTACCCATGTGCCAGTCATCCATTTGTGGAATTGTAAAGTATGACCAATCCAATTCTGATTGCATATTGAAGTCGTTTACATCAAAATCGGCATAAGCAACCAACTGGTTTTCAGATGGACTTCCTGTGGGGCTGTCATCAGAGTTATTTGCTTGCACATAAACTCTTCTTTTTCCAGCTACAGGAGAAGGTCCGATATGAGTATATGGCCAGATGAATTCATCAGCAGGAGCATTTGGTCCCATTGTATCGTCAATAATTACAAATGGAGTTTTCCAAAGTCCTGGAGAGCCAAGATGATACATGTCATAAGTACATACAACTTCAAGGTCAGCTGATCCTGTTTCCACGTTTACGTGCCAGGCAACAATAGGATCACCTGTTTCAGGATCGATATCCACACCAGAATAACCTTCGTGAATGTCGTCAGTACCGATGGTGGCAACGTTTGTCAGGTTGCCGTTAGCATCGATATAAGCATAATACTCTCTACGAGTAGATGCAGCTGTTTCGCGTGCATGGAATGTAATATAGATTCCACCGCCAACAGCTTCTGGCTGAATTCTGATTGGAATACTGTTATAACTACCTGGTTGATAGTCATAATAGTTTGTCAGAATTCCCACTGGATCACGATAAAATTCCCAATCTGGAACTGGACGTGAATTGTTTTCATACACCTTAGGTGCTTTTACTCCATGAAAGGTTTCCTCATTACGTGGAACTTCTTTCATCAGGTCCGCAAACAGCGTACCCATTAATACGACAAGAGCTAATAATACAATAGCCTTTTTCATTTTTCCTCCCTTTTTTTTGTGCTACATAAATTTATTCTTTTCTACTAGAAAAAGAATTTCAATGATAAACGGTGAGGAGTTTTGATAAAACTCTCTGTTAGATCACCGTAATTTGAATAAGCATAATCCAGATCGATCACAGCAAAGCTGGTAGGAATAGTCCAACCAAATCCAAACGAATAAGTTGCTGCATCCAATTCAAATTGATAACCGGAACGAATTTTAAATGTGCCAAGTTTATATTCGAGACCGGCATTATACGTTTCTCTTCTGTCTACACAGTTGTCCAGTTGAACAGAACCAATAAGTGACTGATTGTCAGCACGGAAAAGATCTCCGGAAATTGCCAGAGAGAAGTTCATGGGAATTTTGAAGCCCACTTCTTCTCTATCTTCATCGATCAGACCATCACCATCGTTATCCAGAAGGTCAAAAGGATCTTCATCCGTCTGACCGTCACCATCGTTATCGATATCATATTTCAAGTCTGGACCGAAATTTCTTAGAGCCATCCCGATAGTAAGATTTTTCCATCCAGTATTATAAATAGAACCTAAATCTACAGAAACACCATTTACATCGTATTCATCCAGATTCTCACGCAGATATTTAGCTGTTATTCCAAATGAGAATTTGTCTGTAAAAGCATTCGAGTATGTAAGACCGGCAGAAATATCGCTACATGTAAATGTTTCACCTGTAGGACCAAATACTTCTTCTGTTGTTACATCCATATAATCCATATGAAGAACTGCACCACTAAGGGCAAATGTTCCCCAGTCTGTCACTTTAGAAGCTGCAACATATTCATAGCGAATACCTGCTACCCATTCTGTATGTGAAACAAAAACTTGATCAGTAGGTTTCAGAGCCAAACCTGCTGGATTCCAGAAAACAGAAGAGATATCATCGGTAACAGCCACATAAGCTTCACCCATTCCAATAGCTCTGGCATCAACGCCTATCTTAAGGAACTGCAGTCCAGCTGTTCCTGTTTTTGCAAAAATCTCTGCCGATAAGAGCCCGGGAATTATTATCAATACTAGCAAGAACCAAATGTATTTTTTCATGATTTACCCCTTCTTATTTAATTATGACAAACTTGCCGACTTTAATGTCGCCACTGTCGTTATCTTTAACCGAGAATAAATAAACACCTGGTGCAATGATCTGTTCATGTCTTGAGAGCAGATCCCAGGTAGCCATTCCACTGGGTGCAATACCCGATGAGGCAGCTTTACTGATAGTGATAATATCTTCTGAATATGCACCATTATGATCGATTGTATCTACCAGGTCTCCCGCCAATGTGAAAATCTTGATCTTACAATCTTCTGGAACGTTTACGAACCAGATTCTGCGGCTTCGGTCACCTTTTTCATCATTACTTCTTCTTCCATCAAAATCACTCTGACCTACATAAGGATTTGGAACCACATAAATATCGTCCATGTCATCTGCTGCAGATGGGCCAGGGAAGAATATCTTCATATTGCCGTCACGGCCAGATTCCAGAGAAAGTAAGTCCACACTAGGAATTCCTCTATCCCAGGCAGTTACAGAAATGTAATATTCAATACCTTTTGGAGGATTATTTATCGAAGCAGAATAATACCTTCTGGCCAAACGATCTTTTACAGCTTCCGGATCTTCCACACCATTTACCACATTATTTTCACCAAGGTGTTCTTCCAGAGGTATCAATCTGTCATCATAAATAGCAAGATAAACATCATCTCTCATATCGGGATGTTTGAACCAAAGTGATTGATCGCTAAAACTCCATGAATATATGTCACTGGGAATATCAGCAAACGATTTTGAGTAATCATAAATAGGGCTTCCATAAATTTTATCGCCAATTTCGTAAGGAACTAAATCATATAAGTCATCATAGCGATAGTAATTTGTATCTTCAGCATCAGCCACATTTTCTTCTGGAAGGCCTTTATCTTTGTACCACATGGAACCGCTGCCGCCAAAGTATTTATATTGATCTTCACCAATATTAGTTTCATAATCTGTTAAATCTTGATTTGTATCTTCTTTATCCCATCTATCCTGCAGCACCCAATATTCTTGTGAGCCACTTCCAGAGCGACTCCAAACCGCGTAGCCCTGGAAATCATGACGAAGTCTGTATCCCGTCCAAGGATTAATAATGCCATTAGGATTCCAATTTGTAACTATCGGTGCTCCTGTACTGTCATAAGGTGCAAATTCTTCGGGGAAGTAACCATAAAGTGCTAACTGATCGTCATACTTTCCTACGTAACTATCTAAATTTGGATAAATATCTTGCCATCCAATATCTTCATTTGGAACAGTTTTTGTATCGATATTTTCCATTTGAGATCTATTATCCCAATAAACTGTTATTGAATTTCCAGCCGCATCCATTTCAGCATACATATTTGGAATTGTGGGTGGTTCTGGCGCTTGATAATGAGGAAGTGTGTCAGGAAGAATCACTTCTACCAAGTTTTGTGGATTTTCGTAAATATCTTTTGCCCAAACAGCCTGAGTTTTCAGTTCTGTAAGGCTTTCGCCCGGGAATATAGCAATAACGATCTTCATTGTTTTCCCAGGTGACAGGTTCCATGAACCATCTGTAGGATCGTTCAATCCCTGCATATCTCCATAAAAAGCAAACAGATATCTTGTATCGTCAGGAGCATCCAATTGGGAACCTGGATCATCACGAAGTGAGATATAGGTTCCAGAAGCCGGATTCTTGTTTGTAAGCAGCCAGTATTTCTGATTTGCAGTTACTCCAGATGGGGAAACGTTCAGGGGATCTCCATCATCCGGTCCATCTCCACGATTCCAATACCAGCAGGCAAATTCCAGCTGTTCCGGGTCTGGCGTACATACACGCGAACCAACCAGACCAGTAGTCAAGCCATTGTCTCCATCAGCATCATAAGTATAAGCGAACTCAAATCCTTCACCAGGAACGTAACTGCTGATGTCGTCAAGAGATCTTGTATCGCCATCATAAGCTTGAGGACCAACGTCGGAATCCATATAAATACCCATTGCACAGTCAAAAAGTGTGTCAACAGGATTCATATTGGTAATGTTGAATTCTACATAAACAAGATTTTTAATATAATCATAACTCCACTGATAACTCATCTGGCGAACTCGAATGTTCAGTTTTTCAGCATCACCATGATTGTTACTAGAAGAGCTTCCACCCCAGTCTCTTTCTCCAGAAGTTCCAAAAGGACTATAATCATAATAAAATGAAATAAAATCCTGTTCAGAAATGGGATAACCGTCTTCATCGAAAAGGCCGTCATTATCATCATCATTCACTTCGCAGAAATTAAAATTGTCATTTCCGTTATAAGAAAGATCTACAAATCCCAGAGGATACCAGATATCAGAATAAGAATCAATTGCTGCCAAATCCTCTTCTGTGGCATTTGCTATGAAGTTTCCACCCAAATTTCCAAACACTTCCGGAATGCCATTTTCCAGAGTTCTCAGTGGAAATGCATATCCTACCGGATCTTCATCGATCAGTCCATCACCATCATCATCTACTCCACGACGGTGCTTTCGTATAGATGCCGTCATAATGGTATCAACAACATTATACTGACTGTAAAGAGTTCCCAGGGTTGATGTTTCCAAGGGATTGTAAGCAGGTAAAAATTCATAAAGGTCGGCATCGCCGTCGAAACCAACCGTAGTCAGTGTATCGACAACCAGCTGCATATCATCTGTCCAGTCTGGATGGCTGCTAGGAATGCAGTCATCACGATCTGTTGGTTGATCTTCTATCCAGTAGAGCTTTTCACCAAAAGCATTTCTACGGATTTTTTTAGCTCCAAACCACAAAGCTCCCTGATAAAGATAATCAATAGCGCTTCCACCAGGATATTCCAGTGATGGCCATTGCGGCTGGATGTCATCTCCTGAGCCGAAGAAACCATAGTTACTTACGCGCAACCAGATATTACCGACATTATGATATTTGATAAGGTCGAATTTTTTACTGGCTCCACCACCGTCTACAGATCTGGCAATGAGAAATCCTCCGCAAAGGATAAGCACAATCAAAATCAAAATTAATTTTGAGTTCAGTAATTTCATATATTTCCCCCAATTTATTTTTATTAATCTAAATAAAATCCTACTGGAAACGTAACCCAACAGGCAACAGGTTTTCCACCGCTTTTTGCAGGTGAAAATTCCCATTGTTTCACAGCATCTACAGCAGCCTGATCTAAACCGCCAGGACCTGACATGAGCGACTGTTTAACTTCAACAGCACCAACAGATCCATCAGTGAACACTTCTACTTCCAGCCAAACATCACCCTGAATACCACTCTTTTTGGCAAATTCAGGATAAACTGGTGGAACTTTTCGAATTGGAAATGGTGCTTCTTCGTAAACTACGAATTTAGAAGTTTTACCTATAATATTTTCTTGAATTTCTTCGTATGGATCCAAAGTTGTTTTTTCAATTGTATCAATAATTTCTATATCTTCGTCTTCTTCACCTTCCAGATCATCTTCCACCACGATTTGAACTACCGGTTTCACAGTTTCTTCCGGAGGTTTGATCTTTTCCTTGATCTCTGGTGGAATTTCAATAGTTTCAGTAATTGTAATTTTTCGTTCAAAAGGTTTTACTTCAATTTTTGGTGAAACTATGAAAGCAAAGAGAACAATTAGAATAGCCAAGCTTACAGCTTTATCGTAATAGCTGTCGGCAATATCTTTCCAATCTATATTCTTGTTGTTCATACATCACCTACCTTTTTAGTTTCGCTTCGAAAGAAACCCGTAAAGTTTCAGCTTCCCGAAGTTGATTCATGACGTCCGACATGATACCATAATTAGTATCTTTATCTGTTCTGAAACAGGCAATCACATTAAAATCTTCCATCAATTTTTTCTGCATTACATATTTCACATCAGGAATCGATACGATCATGTCATCAATTGATATAGTTCCACTCCTGCTAACGTATATGGTAGCAGAGTGATTTCTGGGTATTTTTTGGATCATTTCTGCTTTGGGCAGCCTTACGTTCAAACCTTTCTCTCTTACAAACACAGTGGAAACCATGAAGAAAAGAAGAAGCAGGAACGCTATATCCGACATTGAGGCTGTCGGAATCAGTGTTTCAGGCCGCGCTGCTTTTTTAATTTTTGCCATAGTTCCTTCCTAATTTGTAGATAGAGAGATTTTTTCAGCTCCGGCTGCTTGTAAGCGATCCAGTGCTTTTACCATATTCTGGTACTTGCTTTTTCTATCTGTTTTTAATGATACCACCATATCCGGATTATTGAAGACTATTTTTCTTACTTTAGATTCAAGTTGGTTCATCGATACAGTTTCTTCGCTGTCTTTTGTTTTAAGGGTAATAACTCCATCAGCATCAATCCAAACTTTAGTGATATTTTCTTCTTTAAGTCTTACTTTTTTGTCAGCTTTCTGACTGGCAGCTGGTAGATTTATACCCAAACCCTTTTTGATATCGAATTTGGTAGTAGAAAGAAAGAAAACAAGCAGCAGAAAAGCTACATCAGACATTGATGCAGTGGGAATTCCTCCCATATCTTTTCTTTTTCTGCGCAGCATTCTACCTCCCTTTATTTATGTTCTACCAATGTTTCAACTAATTTTTCTGATCCTCTCTGCATATCCATTACAAGACCATCAACCATTCCCAGAAACATATTATTGAAAAACTGCATAGGAATAGCCACAGCCAAACCGGCAGCAGTTGTGATCAGAGCTATTTGGATACCTGTAGCCACGATTGTAGGTTCTACTTCTCCAGCAGCCGCAATATCACGGAAAGCTCGGATCATACCAACGATTGTTCCAAAGAAACCAAACATAGGAGCGAGATTGATAGTAGTAGATAGTGGGATAAATCCTTTTTCCAGGAATGCCATTTCGATAACTCCAGCGTTTTCAACAGCTTTTTCAACTGCTTCCACACCTTTGTCCACTTTTAGAAGACCTGCATGTAGAATGGCTGCAACCGGTCCCTTTGTAGATTCACAGAGTTTCACGGCTTCATCATATTTTTTATTCTGAAGAAGTGGTACTAACTTATCCAGAAAATCTTTCAAATTAATCTTTGCATAGCTCAATGAAATAATTTTCCAGATAATTGTAGCTACACCCCAAATTACCAGAAGTAATAAGGGATACATTACAAATCCACCCTGAATAAAGAGATCAACTAAACCACTTCCGACAATTTTACGGGCAAACATTTCCAACCCGCTGGTTTGAGGTGATTCTTCAAATGGCTCCTCTGCTTCTTGTGTTACCTCATCCGTTACTACTTCTTCAGCAGTTTGATCTGCTGTTTCTTCCTGTGCATAGGCAAGTGCTGTAAGCAGAAAGTTTGCCACTGCCATCAATAATAAGATCGTTAAGAATCTTTTCCTCATTATTATATCCTCCTAAATATTTTTTTAATTTAATTAGAAATGGAATGAAATTCCAAATGTATATGTACGACCCTGATCAACATTTGCAGGATTTTTTGTTGATAAGTCGTGAACATATTGTACTTCTTCAGATGTGAACCCAGTCGGATCACTGATATCTGCACCATCATAATATGGTGAACCTGTGATAGGATATACGTTTCTTACATTTCTGCGATTGAACAGGTTATCGATACCGAAATAAGCTCTAAGATATAGTTTTTCTGTAGATTGAGATAATTTGATTTTCTTTGTTAATCTTAAATTAGCCTTTTCGTAATGTGGTTTAAGCTTGCTGTTTGTTTCCAGAGCATTTCCTTCCACAGTTGTAGGAGTGTAGGGAGTTCCACTAGTTATGTTGTAGTTGAAGTTTGTAGAAAGGTCGTTTGTAATGAATTGTGGAACAGCAAAATCTGTGAATGGCACATAAAAATCTTCACCTCTTTGAACTCTGAAAGTAACATTGAAAGTAAAGTTATGTCTCATATCCCAATCCAACGGAAATTCACGCAGATCAGTTGTTTCAGATTGAACGACATCATCAGAGTTATTTCCAAAAGCCCAGGCAAGAGAATAAGAGGCAGATCCCATGATAAACGAAGACAATCTCTTTTCCAGGTTGAAGTCAATTCCTCGGGCACTACCATAATCTTGAGAATCCCATTCCAACCAGGTTACATTATCGTCAGTTTCACTTTCCTTTTGAACTAAACTTGGATAATTGTAAATATTCTTGAAATATGCATTAACATCCATTACAAAATCGTCACTCAGCTGTTTTTGCAAACCTACTTCATATGTTACAGTAACTTGAGGTTCCAAGCTTGGTTTACCAACCTGAACCGGCACATTACTTGTAACAGCATCTTGCTCTGTGTAGGTAGTAAAAATATATTGCATCTGTGGTAATTGGTTTTGATAATTGTAGGCAAAGTGTAATACGGAAGATTCAGAAATTGGATGAGAAACACCAAGCCTCGGGGAAACAAGCATCTGGAATCTTTCATCTTTATCAAATTCTTCCCATCGTTCTATTCCACCGTTTTTGATGATCTTATACTTTTCACCAAGATACCAGAAATCTAATCTTACACCTGCATTCACGATCATACCTTCCCATTCCATTTTGTCTTGCAGATAATAGGCTGCCTGGTATGGATTTGCTTCGTAACCATCAGTTTGGCCGGAAGCAAAAACAGTTGCATTGTAATAATCGTCTAAATCATAAGTATTTATAGTAAAATATTCATCTAATTCTTCACCAGCAGGTTCTTCATACATATTTGAATTGTAATATATATAATCAGAATTTTCTTTCTGACTCAAATTATATGTTGCGATGTAATCATCAATCTCGTCTTCTGTAAGATCAGAAAAATCATAGAACCAGTAGGCAGGATCTGAACCATTTAAAAAATCTTGATAACGAGTTTCATCAACCGTCCAAGGGCTGATAACCTGATTTTTCTTTATATCGTGCCTTATAAATTCGAAACCGGTTTTAAAACCATGAATTTCATTGTATTGATATTCAAAATCTGATCTCAGAGTTAAGATGCTATTCTCATCATCCTGGAAAAATCCATAAATTGCTCCGGGACGGACAAAATTAGTATAACTGCCCAAAGGTTCTTCAACACCACTCGATGTGAAAATCGTCCAAGGATAAATACTTTCATTTCCCAGTAATCCCTGCTCATCTGTTAAGTAATCAATACCGGAACAATCATAAAGTTGATTTTCAGCAAAATAATCAAAATTGGCTTCATCCTGAACAAAAAAATCATCCAGGCTAATTCCTATAGGTTTTCTTTGAACATCTTTTGAATAGTAACTTGCTTTTATTTTTAAGTTAGTTTGAGAATTGAAAGTATGATCATAAGTTGTTACAAATTGTTGCTGGGAACTTTCGTAATGCTGATAATGTTCCATAGCATATTTCCAGAAATAATTGAAAACATTATATTCAGCTTTGTCTCCACGAGCAGCGAAAGTAATATTTGATGTAGGACTGAATTCATATTTCAGTTTAATATTTGCGTTATAGTCATTATAATTTCTATTTCCAGTATCAAACCCCAGGATATCATCACGAGATGCATATGGATCATTCTCTTCAAATGATTCAACAGTAAGATATTCTAACTCTTCATTAGGATCATTTTTATAGTGTTTCCAATATCTGGAATCTGACCAACTTCCAACACCATTTAAGAAGAAGGTAAATTTCTTTTTCAGATCTTCACCAGCAAATGGAATTACAGGCCCGCCAAAGGCAAACTTTGTTTCATCATTATTGGAATGCAAAGTTCCCGGGATTAGATGGTCGGAAGATGCTTCAATTTTTCCAGAATAAATTTCAGAACCAGATTTGGTTATGATGTTTACGATTCCAGATTGGGCATTTCCATATTCGGCAGTAAAACCACCGGTTTTCACATCGGTCACTTCTACTGCATCCATGTCAACAGTAAGAGCAGATCCACCATCGACAGGGTCAGAAACTGACATTCCGTCTACAGTATAGGCTACTTCGTTGGAACGTCCACCCCTGATATGAAGTTCACCATTTTGTTCGGTTACACCAGCTTGAATAGCAATTACACCTTCCAAATCATTAACAGCTACATCTTCAATATCATTAGTATTAATGGTTCGACCAGAGTTTGTTTTGGTCTTTTGAACCATTTCGATGGCAGCTTCCGTAACTGTAAAACCTTCGATCTCAACAATATCTTTAGAAAGCTCAAAGTTAAGAATTGTTGTTAAATCCAGGTTGATCTTCACACCTGTTACACGCTCAGATTGAAAACCTTGTCGCATACATACTATGTCATATTCTCCAGGTGGAATGTTTATGATTATATAAGTACCTTTGTCATCTGTTTGTGCACCAATCTCCTTTCCTTCTAATACCACATTGGCAAAAGGCACAGCATTACCGCTTTCATCGGTTACTTTACCTGCAAGTTTACCTGTGGTTCCAGCAAAAAGTGATGTGCTTACAAACAGTGTTACTAACAGCAAAAAAAGAATTCTTTTTAGCATCAAATTCTCCCCCTATGATTATAATTTATGCTTCAAACAAAAACATTATCGAGAAAATTCGTGTCAATTTTTTTTTGGACACTTTTTATTTTCTCTATCTTATTTTCTTTTATTCCACTCAGCTGTCAAGTATTTAGTCTTAACTAAATTCTCTACAACATTTTCTTCTTTCGAACTAAGCTTTTCTGAAATAATAAAATTATCATTATTCCAGTGTTTTTCAAATCCTATTGTAAAGCCCAAAACAGCATCCGAAAAGGTTATTGGTGTATCTAATATCTGATTTAAAGCTACTGTTTTCTTGGCTAAGTATTTTGCCAGTTTATTTCTTTTGTCAGTATCAATATTAGGCATCAGGAAAGCTAATTTACTTTGATCATGATCAAGCAGAATTGAGCCATGCTGAAGAAGAACACCTTCTTTTCTTACTTGAGCACTTCCTACGATTTTTCTTCTATTATAATTCAGTTCAAACCTGGAACTGCTGGCAAAACAAGGATTTACATCCTGTCGCTGATGAGATGATGATAAACTCCCTTTTTCAAGTTCTACATTTACGCCAATTATTCTAAAACCTGTTGCCAGAGCTTTACTTATCTCATAATAACTTTCGCTAACATTGCCGCCGAGCTTCCCTTTACAGCGTGCAATTATCGAATAAGTGACTTCATCTTCATGCAAAACCAACCGACCACCTGTCGGTCTTCGCACAAAGCCATATCCCTGTGCTGTCACCAAATCTAAATCTACCTCTTTGGAAATGATTTGATTATAACCGCATGAAACTGTTGGAGGTGACCAATCGTAGAAGCGAATAGTTGGCAGTGAAGTTCCACTGATTACTCCTTCCATAACTGCTTCATCGACAGCCATATTTTCTGCCGATCCCATTTTGCCTGAATATAAAATTCTCCATTTCATAGCAACTCCAATTTCACATCGATCATTTCAAAATAATTTCCAAAATCCTCCACTCTATCATCAAAATAAGATGCAAATTGCATTCCTTAAATTTGAATCGGGGAGTTTGAAACAAAAAGAAAGATCTGAAGTTTTATCAATTCTTTGCTGCATATAAAGTTAAAATTGTGACACAAAGAAATATTTTACCTTTTATGGGAAACATTAAATTTCATCTTTCTGCTGAATTCTTTCAACAATATGTGGCATTTTGTTCCGCATAAAACTCTATTTGAAAGAAACATATTTTTGCAGTGATCCTGCTCTTGCTTCGATCTTCTTCAGTTCGATTTTTGATAGTTTATTCAAACTGAAATCTTCTACACAAAAAGAAGCAGTGATAGTTCCAAGCTGCATTGCCTTTTTGAAACTTTCTTTATCAATCTTTCCTGCTTGAGCCAAATATCCCAGGAAACCCCCAGCAAAAGAATCTCCCGCTCCAGTTGGATCGATAACATCAAATATTGGATAAGCCGGACAATAAAAAAGAAAGTCCTCTCCAAATACAAAAGCTCCATATTCTCCGCGTTTACAAACAATTAATTGTGGCCCATATTCCAAGGCTTCTTTGGCAGCTTTCAGAATATTTTTTTCAACCGTTAACATTCTTAATTCATCTTCGTTAATAAAAAGAACATCGATTTTTTTGATAACTTCTAACAATTCACTTCGCTTACCATTTATCCAGAAATTCATTGTATCCATTGCTGTTAGATCAGGATTTTCAACTTGCTGCAGAACTTCCAATTGAAGAACAGGATCGATATTTCCCAGAAAGATGTATTTTGTTTTTCTATATTCTTGAGGAATTATTGGATCAAAATCGGCAAAAACATTCAATTGAGTATCCAGCGTTTCCGCGCAATTCATATTATTATAATTTCCTTTCCAGAAAAAAGTTTTACCTTTTCTTGTCTGCAATCCAGAAGTATCTATTTCCTGATCCTTAATCAATTTCAAATATTCGGCTGGAAAATCTTCTCCTACTACTCCCACGATTCCAGGTCTGCAAAAATACCGGGCTGCCATTGAGGCATAAACAGCAGAACCACCCAGTACGCGATCTACTTGGCCATAAGGAGTTTTAACTGCATCCAGAGCAACAGAACCGACAATTACAAGATCCATAATTATTCACTCCTCAGTTGTACAAGTTCCATTATTCATTCCTTTCATTATGCAATTTCAGATCGGATTGATTGTCATCTTCCACCTGAGATTTGTGTTGTTCATATCTTTTTTGCATCATTTCATATTTTTTGGCACGGAGCGATCCGAAATAGCGAATAATCATGACAACAAAAACCAGAGCCAGGATACGAATTATAAGATTGAACCAGGAATTAGTTTTCTGTTTTCTGCGTTCGTGTATTCTTCTTTCCAGTTCTTCTTTAAATTTATTGTAAGACATTATTCTTTATTTACGATACAACATTTCGTCCAGACCGTTTCTAAACCGTTTCAATCCTTCTTCGATATTTTCCATGCTGTTGGCATATGAGAATCTTACTAATTTATTTGCTCCAAAAGCTGATCCTGGTACAATTGCAACTCTATTTTCTTTTAGCATATATTCACAAAAGTCTACCGTGTCTTTGATGCCCTGCCTGTTATTTTGCAGGTAATATTGAATATTTGGCATTGCATAAAATGCACCTTGCGGCATACGGCATTTTATATTAGGAATATTATTTAATTCTGCTACTAAAAAATTTCGTCTTTTTTCAAATTGATCTCTCATTTTTATGATGCTGTCATCACCATTTCTAAGGGCAGCAACTGCTGCTCTCTGCGTCATGGAATTCACACAGGATGTTGTGTGACTTTGTATTCTGCTGGCACGCCGAATAACTTCTTTCGGCCCAGCAGCATAACCCAATCTCCAACCAGTCATTGCATAAGCTTTGGAAAGTCCATTTATCAAAATTGTCTGCTCACGAACTTCAGGAGAAATTGTAGCAATCGAAACATGTTCCAATCCGTCATAAATCAATTTTTCATAAATCTCATCAGAAATTATCACGATCTCATGTTTCAAACAAACTTCAGCAATCTCTTCAAGTTCTTTCATCGTATACACGGTTCCGGTTGGATTGTTAGGAGAATTCAGAATCAAAGCTTTGGGACTGCTGAGGGTTAAAATTGTTTCTTCCAGTTGCTTGGCATTAATCTTGAAATTTTTAGCCATTGTTGTGGGAAGCAAGATCGGAAAGGCATCAACCATTTCCACCTGCGCTGTATAACTGACCCAGTATGGAGACGGAATAAGAACTTCATCACGAGGATCGCAGATGGTCATAAGCACAAAAACAATGGAAGCTTTTGCACCAGGAGAAACAAGAATATCAGTCGGATCACAATCCAGATTGTTATCACGCTTCAATTTTTCTGAAATCGCTTTTCTCAGCTCTGGGATTCCTGATGTATCGGTATAGCGTGTAAAATTTTGATGTAAAGCCACATGAGCTTCTTTTTTTATATAATCCGGTGTGTTAAAATCAGGTTCACCAACTCCAAAGTTTATTACTTCGATTCCTTCTGCTTTCATCTGTTTTGCCAGGGCCGAAACAGTGAGTGTGGGAGAAGGTCTAATTGCTTTTGCCCGATGAGAAATCTGAATTTTCATATCATTCCTTCCTATTTAATCTTCATTTTCTATTAAAATTCTAAAAAATATATTATTCGCTTTCTACTACGATCTTGGAAATATCAGCGATCTCCAGGAAAAGCTGTCTGATTTCATTCAACAAATTATAACGATTCAGGCGAATTTCATCTTCTTCCACATTCACCAGAACATCATCGAAAAACTTATCGATAAAATATCCAAACTTAACCAGTTCTTCCAAAATTTCTTCGTATTTTTTATTGGAAAGCAGCTTTTCTGCTTTATGTTTCAATTCTGCTAATTCTGCAAAAAGAACCTTTTCAGATTCTTCTTGAAGCAACTTTTCCTTAATTTCAGAAATATCTTCCTGCTCTGCGATAATATTGGAAACACGTTTGAAACCGAGAACGAGTTTGATAAAATCATCACGTTTTTTAAAATTCTGCAGAGCTGAAGCTCGTTTCACCAGATCAGGAATTACTGAAAAATCGATGTGCATTACACTTTCGATAACATCGTATTCAATGTCTTTTTGTTTCAGAAGCCATTCCGCTCTTTGGCGGAAAAAATCCAACACAAAATCAAGATTATTATGTGATTTCGGAAGTTTATCTTCCAGAATTTGGAAAGTATCTTTTATCAATTCCTGAAGAACTATTTCCAGATCGAAAGCATCGATTATCTGCACGATTCCATTGGCGGCACGACGCAAAGCAAAAGGATCTTTGGAACCGGTCGGGATCATGTCAACACCGATAATTCCACAAACCGTATCCAGTTTATCAGCAATCGCTACAAGAGCTCCGGCAATTGAAGATGGCAGTGCATCACGCTCACCTCTTGGAAGATAATGTTCATAAATTGCCTCTGCTACAGCATCTGTTTCTCCGCAAGCAGCTGCATACATTTTTCCCATATAACCCTGTAATTTGGTGAATTCTTTTTCTCCAAGCATTTGCGTAACAAGATCGGCTTTGCAAAGATATGCTGCTCTTTTTGCAGTAATTTTATCTTTTTCGTTTATTTTTATTTTGGAAAGCAGATTTTCTGTAATTTTTACGATTCTCTCAGTTTTTTCAAATATACTTCCCAATTGTTCCTGAAAAGTAACTTCCTTTAATTTTGGAACAAACTCTTCCAATTTAATTTTGGTGTCTTCCTGATAAAAGAAATTGGCATCTTCCAATCGGGCAGTTATTACTTTTTCATTTCCCAGTTTTATCAGATCGGAATAATTCGGATCGCCATTGGAAATGAATACAAAATTATTGGTGATCTTTCCCGATTGATCTTTCACTGCAAAATATTTCTGATGTTGAGAAAGCGTGGAAGTGATCACTTTTTGCGGTAGCTGCAGATATTTTTTGTCAAAATCTGCTATTACTGCTGTAGGAAATTCAACCAGATCGGTTACAATTTCCAGTAAATTTTTATCTTCAACGATCTCTTTATCGGAGTTTTCGAAAAGTACTTTCAGTTGATTTTCAATCAAGGCTTTTCTTTTACTTCGGTCTGGTATTACAAAAACCGCTTTCAATTTATCTTCATATTTATCTATTTTATTTATTTCTATGGGATTATCCAGTTTCTGGAAGCGATTTCCAAAAGTTTTTTTCCCAGATTTCAAACCATTGATTTCAAAAGTTAAAATCTCATCGTCCCAAAGAGCTAAAATCCAACGAACAGGACGGGCAAAATTTAGTTTTGTATCACCCCATTTCATCGATTTCGGAAAGTTGATTTTCGGAACAGTCTCCAGAATAATTTGTGCTAAAATATCTTTGGTTTCTTTGCCTTTAATTTGTTTTTTTACAGCAATTTTTTCACCTTTCGGTGAATCGACTATGAAGATATCTTCCGCTGAAGCACCAGCTCCTCGCATAAAACCCAAAGCTGCTTTGGTAAGATTGCCATCTGCGTCATAAGCTACTTTTTTTCCCGGTCCTACTCTTTCAATAATTTCATCTTCCTGCTTTTGCTGTAATTCGGTTATTTTGATGGCAAAACGTCGAGGAGTGGAGAACGTCTTGATATGTGAAAATGATAATTTTTCTTCTTTTAACCGTGTTTCGAAATGTGATTGTAGTTTTTTTATTGCAGACCCGATATATCCTGCTGGAATTTCTTCTACGCCAAGCTCAAACAAAAAATCTTTTGTCGGCATATTCACCCCAAAAATTAATTTGCTCCAAAAAATAAATTACAACTTTTATGTCTAACCTTTTTTGAGATAAATTCTTTGATCTGGAAGATAATTGTAACAAATATATCATTTGCAAAAAACTGAAATTGAAGAGGTTTTTCTTTCCGAAACCTTCTCTCACATACTTTTATTATCAAGTTCCTGCAGACTTGACTCGTGAACGAAGTACGAAATGGGAAGTTTACTGCAAAACAGAAGTTTTGCCTAAATTGCATTCCCAAACGGAATTTGGGAACGAGAAATAGCTGGAGTGTAGGTCGACCTGCCAGGTCGATAAATAAAGAAAATTCTTAAATTTGACTATCACCGTGGCAGAGCCAAGGTGTATTTCGCTAAATTAATTTCAGCAAGCTGAAAATCGAATTTTCATTATTTACCCCTCTCCGGCAACTGCCGGATCTCCCCTCAAACAGGGGAGAAAATTTGGAAAACCCCGATGCAGAGCAGCGAGGAATTCTTTCGATTAAAAAGATAAAAAACGCCGTCTTCCTGAGGTAGCTTTTAGCTTTGCCCACGACTGTGTCCGGCGAAGCTTTGCGAAGACGGAAGGATCTGGTGGGATTTCTTTCAGCTTTACTTCTTGTAAAGGAAAATGAGATTCTTCCAGAGAGCAGCGTGAAAGCATCGTCAGAATGACGGAATTTAAAAGATCCTATCCGTGTTCATCAGCGTTAATCGCGGTTTTGTTTAAAATAAATATCCCATCGTTATCTGATTTACAAAGCCCAAATCACCGTAGGAAGAAATAGCATAATCCATTTTGAGTTTGTACTGTTGTAAATTCAGGCCAAAACCAAATGACATTCCTGCCAGAGCTTCATCATCGCCGCCGGTTTTCCAATCGGAAGCATTGGTTTTATATCCTGCTCTTAAAAACAACATTTCATGGATTTTATATTCAGCTCCGATCCTGCCCAGATAATCGTAATTCAGCGGTTTATAAATATCTAAAGTTGCATATAATTTTTCATTAGGATGAAGATTAAAACCCAAAGTTGCAGTGATCGGCATTTTTTCTTCATATTCATTTTCAGTAAAATAAGAAAGCTGTTTACCAATATTTCGCAGCGCAATTCCTACTTTAAGATTTTTATTTGTGGTTTGATGCATAATTCCCACATCAAAAGCTGCAGCAGTAGCCGATTGATCATCCAGTGATTCCTGCAGAAATTTTACATTTACACCTAAGTCCAGAATTGGCAATAAAGTTCTGGCTGCACTAATACCGACCACAAAATCTGAAACTCCAAAAGTTCCATCAGTTCCAGCATATTGCCCATATTCATCGACGATAGTTCTATCTTCGCTGGCATTCAAGCCTTTAGCAAAAAATCCAAACGAAGTTTTTTCATCATACTTGTAGCCATAAACTGCAGATCCGCAATTCACACCATCCAGATAACTCATATACGTAATTTGAGCTTCATTTTTTGTAAGTTGAACCAAGCCAGACGGATTAAAGAAAACAGCACTTGCATCATTGGAAAGCCCAGTATAGGCATTTCCCATCGCTGCAGCTCTTGCACTGTAAATAACTTTTAAAAATGTGAAACCGGTTGTTCCTGCATCTTCATCGATCCCAACAAGAAAGATCGGGATGAGAAGTAAGATACACAAAACGCTAAATTTTGTGTTTTTTGCCGATGATAAATTATACTTCATTTTCAATTCCTTTCAGGATTTTGCACATTTCTTCAAGAGAAGTGCAATTCAAAATCTCCTGCCTTTTTTCTTCATTGCGAAAGAAGTTTGAGATCGCACTTAACACCTTCATATATATTTCTTTCATTGAATCTGGAACAGCCACCATAAAGATGATCTTTACCGATTCACCGTCAATTGCTCCGTACTCAAGTTCGTTGTCAAGCAGATAAACAGCTATTTTTAATTTCAGAGCTACTTCTGTTCTGGCATGTGGGATTGCAACTTTTCTGCCGATTCCAGTAGACATCAATTTTTCCCGTTCCATTATCACGTCAAAAAAATCATCTGCTGATGAAATTATCTGTCTTTTTTCCAGAAGTTCAGCCATCTCGTAAAGGCAGCTTTTTTTATCCAGCGCATAATGACCCATCTCTATCAGATTTTCATCAAAAATTTTCATAAATTATATTCCCAAAACCAAACTCGAAGCTTCTAAAATTATGTCCCAAACACTTACTTCGGCTTTTAAAATTCATCCATTTATTTCCTTGACTTGAAATAGTCAAATAATTTTTGTGATGCAGATTAATAAATAAGAGAGGTTTATAAACATGTTAAAGAAAAAAATTATGCACATTTTACTTACTGCGCTTTTACTTGGATTCGTTTCTGTTATCTCTGCTGCAGGAGTTCCAGCTGAAACAGTTGTCGCAGAATTTGATGGTGGAAATATTACAATGGGGCAACTGGAAGCAAGAATCGAAAAAATACCTCCCATTTATCAACCCAAATACTCAACTCCTGAAGGAAAAGCAGATCTCTTGGATGATCTTTGCGTGGAAGAACTTTTTTATAGAGAAGCTCTGGAACAAAATGTGAAACAAGATAAGCGTTATTTTAGTCAGATCGACATTCAGATTAAATCTGTATATTTAGGTGAACTGAAAAAAGATCTGGTGAATAAAGAGATCAAATTTACAGAAGCAGAAAAGGTGGAATATTTCAATCAACACTCTGAACTTTTTCCTGGTAAAACCTACGAAGAAGCTTCAGCAGAAGTTGAACAAAGATTACGTCCGCAAAAAGAACAGGAAATTTTTACAAAATACAAGACCAGATTTGAAGAAAAGTATGATGTAACTTATAATGAAGATGCAATTATGGCATTCAATTTATCGGCTATCGATAGCAATCTTGTTAATGCAGATCAAGTTCTGATAGACAGTAATATTGACGATATAAAATTAACCGTGGGAGAATTGGTAGAGAAATGGGATCTCATGCCGGATCAGAACAAAATGGCGATCAAAACAAATGATAACCTGAAAAGATATCTGGAAAACATTACCGAATTGGAACTCTTCTTCCAGGAAGCTATTGCCAATGGTTATGAAGATAGAGAATTCATTCAGGAAACAATTGAACAAATTCATCGCAATATGATGCTGAGAACAATTTACAACAGACTCGTTGTAGATTCAATTGAATTAGATACACTCAGTCTTGAAAAGTATTACGATGAAAATATTGAACTGTTCAGCACCAATCCATATCGAAAGATCCAGGCATTTGGCTTTGCCACCAAAGATGAAGCCAAAAAGATGCGCAAACAAGTTAAGAAAATGCTTAAAAAAGGAGATCAGGAAGGAGTCAGCAAACTGATCGAAGAGCATTCCGAATACAAGAAAAAAGATGGAATGTTAGATCATGTTTACAATAACGGAATTATTCCTGGTCTTGGAAAAGACGAAGTTTACAGCGAATATGTGTGGAAAACAAAACCAAAAAAACTGAGTAAGGTTTTCCAAAATTCCAAAGATGTCTGGACTTTCTTCCATGTAGTAGACAACATCGAAGCAGTAGCTACGCCTTTTGATGAGATCGTAACAAAAGTAAAAAAACAGAAACTAAAGAATGAATCTCAGGCAAATTTTGAATCTGTCAGCAAAGAATTGGAAGAGAAATATAATCTGAAAAAATATCCTGAAAGAATGGTTGTAGTTTTAACTGCCAAGGAATATTTCGAAAAAGCAGAAAGTGCACAAAAACGCCGCAGATTCAGCGATGCAATCTTTTATTACGACAAGATTATCGAACATTATCAGAACAATGAAGATGATTATAAAGCCATGTTCATGAAAGGATTCCTGTATTCCGAAGAAATGGACGACAAAGAAAAAGCTCGTGAATGTTTCGAAAATGTGATCAATGATTATCCGGAAGAAGAACTTCACGAATCTGCTCAATTCATGATCGATGAGATCGATGGAAAGCACGATTTTGAAGAGATCTTCGAATCGGAAGGAAATGAAAATACAAATGAATAAACCTGGGAGGAATTAGATGTTTTATACAGGAGATAAATTAAAACAAGTATTTGATAAAGCCAAAAAAGAACGATTTGGAATTATCGCATCGAATATAGTATTCGACAGCCAGATACGTGGTATCGTTCAAGGTTATGAAGCTCAAAAATCAGACGGACTTCTGCAGATGAGTGCCGGAGCCTGTAAATATGCTGCCGGAAATACCAATGATATAAAGGCTGGTGCTCAGCTTATTTCAGCGATGCTGAAAATTATCGCATCACAATTCAAAAACTCCGGAGTTGGTCTGCACATCGATCATGCTACACCAAATTACTTTGATTTTGTGGTTTACTGCATCGAAAATGATCTTGTTTCTTCGGTAATGATCGACGCTTCCAAAGAGGAATTTGAAGAAAATATCCGCATTTCTAAAGAAGTAGTAAAAGTAGCTCATAAACATGGAGTTCTGGTAGAAGGAGAGATCGGATACATCAAGGGAACAGAAGACGAAATCGTATCGGATACCGAACTTTACACACAGCCCGGAGAAGCCCTGGAATATGTCCAGAAAACCGGCGTAGATCTTTTCGCAGCTTCTGTGGGAACGAACCATGGAGTTACCAAAGGATCAAAAGTAACACTTAAACTCGATCTGATAAAAGAAATTGATGATCTTCTTATTAAGAATAACGTGGAAACCGGAATCGTGCTGCACGGAGCTTCCGGTCTTACAGCAAAACAGCAGATGGATGCCATCAAAAACGGTGTGGTTAAGATCAATAAAGATACTCATTATCAGATGGATTTTGCCAGAGAAACTCAAGCTTATTGGGAAAAAGAAAAAGATGCTATCGCCAAACCGGACGGCATTTCGGAAGATGATTACATGCCCGACAAAAAACGCTTTGATCCCCGTAAATGGATCATTCACAGTGAAAATGCCATGCAGGCTTCCGTAGAAGAATTAGTGCAAATTTCCGGCAGTGCAGGCAAATCGATTTTAATCTGATTTCACAATTTTTTTTAGGAGGAAAATAATGAAACATATAGCAATAAATGGTTTTGGAAGAATCGGACGTTTAGTTTTCAGAGAATTATTTGAAAGAGAAGGTTTTGAGATTGTTGCAATAAACGATCTTACAAATGCCAAAACATTGGCTCATCTTCTCAAATTTGATTCTGTCCACGGTCAATTCAAACATGATGTAATAGTAAAAGACAATGCCATCCTGGTAGATGGAAAAGAGATAAAAATCTTTGCCGAAAAAGAACCGGAAAATCTGCCCTGGCAAGCCTTGAATATCGATCTGGTAGTAGAATCTACAGGTGTTTTCCGTACAAGAGAAGAAGCAGCAAAACATTTAACGGCCGGTGCCAAGAAAGTCATCATTTCTGCTCCTGCCAAAGATGAAGTCGATGCAACAATTGTTCTGGGAGTGAACGATGAAATCCTGCAGGCAGACCATGAAATTGTGTCAAATGCATCTTGCACAACAAACTGTCTTGCTCCGGTTATGAAGGTCATCACCGATAACTTTGAAGTTGAATCTGCTTTTATGACAACGATCCATTCGTACACCGGTGACCAGCGTCTTCTGGATTTTCCACACAGCGATCTCAGACGCGCTCGTGCTGCAGCTGTAAATATTGTTCCAACTACTACAGGAGCCGCTTCTGCTACAGGAAAAGTAATTCCCATCTTACAGGGAAAAATCGATGGAATGGCTGTTCGAGTTCCAACTCCAAATGGCTCACTTGTAGATCTGACGATCACCCTGAAGACAGAAACCACAAAAGATACGATAAATAATTTGATGGAAAGAGCAGCAGAAACCAATTTGAAAGGAATCTTGGAATATTCAGAACAACCTCTGGTTTCCACCGATATCATCGGTAATCCCGCTTCTTCGATTTTTGATTCGAATTGCACCATGGTAAATGGTAAAGCAGTAAAAATCCTGAGCTGGTACGATAATGAATGGGGTTATTCTTGTCGCGTGGTAGATCTTATTGAAAGACTTACTTCTTTGGAATAATTTCTGCATCATTATTTGAAGTTGTAAATAATTGTAAGGTTATTTTAATGAAAAAAATAATTATATTGATTTTAGTGAGCCTGTTTCTGACAGGCTTACTTTTTAGTAATACGTTGAACATCGTGCAGTATGAACCCGATAGTGTATTTAACGGCTCCAATCGGGATGATACTGTAATTTTTATAGAAGATTTTGAAAACGGAATTCCACTGAACTGGAGTTCCGAAGACGTAACCGATCCCGGCTCCTACTGGTTTACAAGTCCTTACAACGCTTTTGGCGAGGAAGGCAGTTCCTGGCGCATGGCCGACACCTTTACAGGCAATAACGGCGGTTATCTGGACGGCTGGTATCAAGTTTTAGATACACCGATAATCAGCTTACCAGGTTCGGGAAACATGGTTCTCAGTTTCGAGCAATATCGCGCGATCGAGGAACCAGGTAATTACGAAAATTTCGATGGCTGGGATGGCTTGAACGTTCGTATCCGTCTTGCAGGTCAGGATTATGAAAATGCCGAAATTTTGACCAATTGTAATCCAGCTTACAATTGCAACAGCTTATATGGATTTGGTGAAATTCATGGTGAAGATCCCGACGGAGATCCCGGAATTCCCGGCTGGGGCGGATCTACCGCATGGCAAAGCACCGAAGTAGTGATCCCCACAGAATATCATGGTGAAAATGTTATCATCAGTTTTGCATTTGCGTCCGACGAAAACACTTCCACTGCCACCAATCCCGATTTTTCCGGTATCTTTATCGATGAAATAGATGTAGCTGGTGTTTTTTATAACGATGGCGAATCAACTGCCGGTTTCAACGGCTTCACCAATACACCGATCGGCGGCGATCTGTGGCATGCATTTACGCAAAATGGAAATTCTGCCGCTGGATGCTTTGATGTTGAAACTAATTTATACAATTCCAACATGAAAAACTATCTGACAACAGGCTCAGTATTTCTTCCTGCCGATTCAGAGATCTATGTAGATTTGCTATTGCAAACAGCTCTTGATGACTCGCTCTTTCCCGATTGTGATTATTTTTCGGTGGAAGTGAGTTATTATGAAAATGACGAGTGGTCAAATTGGAATTCCATTTCCAATCCAACTGGTGACCCGAATCTGCTGAATGTGGTTTTTACCGGTTCAGTTGATAATTGGACACTTTTATCGGAAGGTTGGGCTGGTTACAACGACCTTTCTGCGATCGCCGGACAGTATGCAAAATTCCGATTGGGATTTCATTCCAACGGAAACACGCCTTCAGGTTTCGGTATCAAAATCGATGATTTCAAAATTACTGCTTCTTCTTATGCTGGAATGCCGCCAAGTGATTTGGTTGCTATTCTTTTAAATGATTATTATGTACAACTTTATTGGGGAATGGCAGGAACAGCACCTCTGGAATTCAACATTTATCGGAAATTAGAAAATAATGAATTTGAATTTATCGCTTCCAGTACAGATGTGAATTTTATCGATAATGATCCATTTGAAAATGAAATTAATATCTATGCTGTTACTGCTGTTTTTGCTGAGGGAGAATCTGATTTTTCCAATCTTGAGCGGATCTTCGTTCCCAACCAATCTGCAGAAATTCTGCAACATGATGACGGTACGGTTGAAACTGGAATACTGCTTTTGAATTTACAAAAAGCTGCTGTTTTATTTGAACCAGATTTTTCATCTGGAAATGTCTCATTCACTCATTTACAAATTTATCTCGATTCCATTTCAGATGGGCCGCTCGTTATTTCTGCCTGGCAGAATGACAATGACCTTCCCGATACTGAATTGACCGGATTTCCGATCAGCATAGATGCTGATGAGCTCCAACTTGGCTGGAATACAATTGAAATTCCGTCAAACGCTGTTCAGGAATTCAGTTCCGGCAGCTTCTTTGCCGGTTATATTCAATTTGTAAATTCACCTCAGATCGGTCTGGATGAAGATTCTTCCGGTTTCAGCTACGATAATGCAAATGGCTGGAACATGATCTCTTCGGGTGAATTGATGATAAGAACAATTGTTGATACCGCTCCTGTAAATCCTACAAGTAATGATCCATTAATTCCTGTTGATGATATTCAACTTTCCAATTATCCGAATCCCTTCAATCCCACTACAACGATCAGTTTTAATCTGGTTTCAGAAAAATTTGTGGAACTGGATATTTACAATACGAAGGGGCAATTGGTTCGCAATCTTATTAAGCAAAATTTACCAGCAGGAAATCAGCAGATTATCTGGCAGGGAAAAAATAACTTTGGGCAAGCGGTTGGTAGTGGTGTATATTATTATAAGATAAGAATTGAGAATATAGAAAAAAATAAGAAGATGTTGTTGATGAAATAATTTTTTGTCTGCGGCATAGGAGGAAAAATGAAAAAATTTGTTATAGCATTCGTTATAACTTTGTTATTAGGTTCAATGTTTGCAGTCAGGATCGATGAAGATTCTGCACTTCAAACAGCAACTCAGCATTTACGAGCCTGGGATGAAACTTCACGAAATATTGAAAGTACCCATTATATGCTCGATGATGATGATACAATGCTGGCTTATGTTTACGATCTTGAACCTGAAGGATTTATAATTGTTTCTACCGATACCGATATAAAACCTGTGGTCGGCTATTCTTTCAGAAACGACTTCACTGTAGAAGACAAAGATAGAAATGTGGGATATCTTTTCGTGGAAGCAGATATGCGTTCGCGTTTGGCAGCAATTCCTTATACAAATCCCGATATAATTCAGGCTAACAACGACCTCTGGCAGCAATATCAGAACGGCAGCATCAGTTTTGCCAACAGCCGCGATACAGTTTGGCCTCCGGCTGGTTATTCAGCTACAGAAGGCTGGGTGGAAACTGAGTGGGATCAATCTCCTTCTCCTTACAATACAATGTGCCCGATCGATCCGCAAAATGGCGGTCGTAGTGTAACTGGTTGTGTTGCTACAGTTATTGCCCAAATCCTGCATTATCATCGTTATATCGGATCGGTAAGCTTCAATGACAATGATGACTATTATTCCAGTTATACCAGTCCGGCAATTCACATCGATGATGATCATGTAGCTCTTAGTTTCCCCTCGTTCCCGGAATTGAACGACCATCTTACCGATGCCATGATCGCCTATCAACTTGGCTATCCTATCACAAACGATATGATCGCTGCGATCAATTTTGCTTCCGGTATTGCAGTTCAAATGGGTTACAGTTCAAACGCTTCAGGTGCCTATTCTTCCGACGTTCATACAGCTTTTTTGAATAAATTTGGTTATGATACCGCTACATACGTAGGCTATACAAATGCAGCTTTTTACAACGATCTCAAGATCGACATGATGGAAGCCCGTCCTGTTTATTTTGGCATCCTTTCCAATGGTGGCAGCGGACACGCTATTATTTGTGACGGTTGGAACGAAGACACAGATTACTTCCACCTGAACATGGGTTGGGGCGGCTATCAAAACGGCTGGTATGATATTCCATTGAACATGCCTTCCGGATATAATCAAATTCACTCAGCAATCCGAAACATCGAAGGCGGAACTGTACCATTTGAAATGACTGGCATGGTGTTTGCCAACAATGCGCCATTGGATCAAACTTTCCTTACTTTGGAAGGTCCACGCTACTACGAATTCGACATTGATGATCCAAACGGATATTTCGGCACGGATTATATGCATGCCGGAACTTATGTGGCAACTGCCACAATTGAATTGGATGATGGTGGTTATTACTACAAAACTGAAACTGTTCAAATCGATGAAAATAATAACACTGTAATTATTTATCTGGATGATTTTACAACTTTATCGGGATCAGTTACAGCTCCTGTAAGTGCAGAAAATGCTCATGTGAATGTTTATCAGAATGATGTTCTTATTACTTCTGGTTTGGCAGATGCTTCAGGTAATTTCTCTATTCCGGGTGTAATGCCGGGAACATATCAGGCCGTAGCAAGTTTGGCAGGCAGCTATTTTGAAGAACAGTTCTATGAAGTAACTGCTACAAATCAGAATATTGATTTCAATCTGGAAGAATATCCCAACGATCACGTATTGCATTTTGCTGGCGATCCCACTGATAAATTCCAATTCCTCAGCGATATGAGTTGTGGTATCAGGCTGGCTGAAGATGACATTGCAGATTATGATGGTGATGCAGTAGCAAAAGTAAGTTTCATTGCTCCATTCAATCCTGCTGATGGTGAGATCTATGCTCAGATATGGAAAGGTAATCTGCTTGTTTCTGAAAAGCAGGTTACAGATTTTACAGATGGTGAATGGGCAGATGCTACTTTAGAAGATTTTGCTGTTGTCGATCCTGATGCTGAATATTATGTAGGATATCGAATTCATTCTCTGGGTGGAACCATTCCTGCAGCCTGGCACGATGCAGGTCCTATGATCACAGGAAAAGGTGGATATGTTCGTACAACAGGTTGGATTCCTCTACCGGGAGCTTTTGATTTTAACCTCTGCATCAAGGGAACTATCATAACTCAAACTCTAGGTTCAGATAATAACACAGCAAACATATTCGCAAATGATCTTGGAAATAACTATCCAAATCCATTCAACCCGACCACAACAATCAATTACAGTCTTGCTGAAGACAGTTTTGTAGAACTTGAAATATACAATGTAAAAGGACAGCTGGTAAAAACTCTGGTGGCAAATGAACAAACAGCAGGTCAACATTCAGTAGAATGGAACGGAAAAGATAACCTTGAAAAAGATGTATCTTCCGGAATTTATTTCTACAAAATGCGTGCCGGTGGAAGATATACAAGTACAAGAAAAATGATATTACTTAAATAGAAATCCGAATTTAGATTTCAGAATTCTCCGGCATCAGAAATGGTGCCGGTTTTTTTTCGAAACTTCGGATTGTAACCTCTGGTTTCATCCGAATGTTTAGAACCAAAAAAAACTGTCATATGAACGGACTCGAGGTATATGACAATTCTTAAATGAATATACCACACCATTTCCTTCGTCAAGCTCAGGGTGACTTTAGCTTCACATTCGAAATATCTCGCGGGATTTCTTTCAGCTTTACTTCTCGTAGTTGCGAAAGAGAACCTTCCCGCCTGTGATGGCTTACTGTAACGGAGACACAAGAACGACGTGCGAGACACGTCTGAATGTTGACTCGACTTTAGAATATAATTTTTTTAAATTGGAGTAAGAATAATAAAGAAAATTCTTAAATTCCGAGAGATAAAACAATCTTCTATTTTCCATTTATATTTTAGTCAAGCTTGACAGCATTAAATAAACATAATTTTCTTGTATATTCATAAGTGAAAAGATAAATAAAGGAGAAATATTATGAAGAAAATTATTATGTTTTTAACGATTTGTCTGACCTTTTCAATGGTAGCAGAAGTACCTGCCTATGATGCAGATAAATATTATGAGAAGGTTATTGTAGCCTGTTTTGAATGGGATGCCATCGGTAATCGCGAGTCTGTTTTAGATTATGAAATCACCGATGGAATCGTGACTACAGGAATATCAAGTTTTGATGCGCTTGCTCAGGAATTTCGTTTTACTGATGTACAGCAAACCATCGATTTTGTAAAAGATCTGGATTGGAATGATAATGGAATTTATCCTCGCTGTATTTATCGAATTTACCTGGAGCATAATGATAATATCGAAGAAGCAATAGCAGAATTACAAAAAGATCCCAATATTATTTTTGCTGAATACGATCCCATATTGCGAATTGCGTACGAACCGAATGATCCATCTTATTCCAATCAATGGCATCATGAATACATAAAGAGTGAACTTGCCTGGGATTATACTACCGGAGATGATGAGATCGTAATTGGAATTGTCGATTCAGGAATAATGTGGAATCATAATGACCTGCAGGATAACATCTGGGTAAACGAAGCAGAATTGAATTCAACTTCAGGTGGAAATCCAATGACCATAAACTGGGCCAATGGAACAGTAAGTGGTGGAAATGGATTGGATGATGATGGCAATGGCAAGATCGATGATTGTATCGGTTGGAATTTTTATGGATCACAGAGCAACCAATCATATCAAAGTTACGCAGATAATGATCATGGAACTCACGTAGCAGGTTGTGCAGGTGCAGTTGGAGATAACTTCATCGGAGTGGTTGGCTCTATTATGAATGTAAAACTTATCTCTTCTCGTCATGCTCCCACAAATACATCATCCAGTAGCATTTACTATGGAAATAACGGGATTTATTATTGTGCCGATTCTGGCGCTGATATTATTAATTGCAGCTGGGGCGGTTCCGGTGGTGGAGCAGCTTCTAATACGGCGGTTAATTATGCGGTTGCTCAAGGTTCTATGGTAGTCTGTGCAGCTGGAAACGATGCCCTGGATATTGGAATTTATCCACATTATCCTGGAAATGCTACAAATGCAGTTTGCGTTGCAGCCACAGGTCCAAACAGCGATCAGAAAGCAAACTTCTCAAATTATGGTGATCCCGTAGATGTTTCCGCTCCTGGAGATAATATCTATTCCACAATTATTGCCAATAATGGCTACGCTTCTTATGGTGGAACTTCCATGGCTTCTCCAGTTGCTGCCGGAGTTGCTGCTCTCATCAAAACTTTGCATCCCGATCTTGATCCGATGGCTCTGAAGCAACGGTTGGAAGATACCTGCGATAATATCGATGCTGTTAATCCTGATTATGTGGGAATGCTGGGCGCTGGCAGAATAAATTCTTTTACTGGTTGCATGTACGATCTTATTCCCGATCTTCATATTACAGATTACAGCTTCTTTGAACAAACAGGAGATGGTGACGGCCTGCCAAATCCTGGAGAAATTGTAAATTTGATGTTGGAAATCACAAATACTCCCGACTGGTTTGTGGCTTTTGGAGTTTCTGCAACCATCAGCACAACAAATCCTGATGTAACATTCCTTTCAGATACAATTACATTCCCAGACTTGACTGGTGGCGATACTGTTTGGAATACATCTTCCCCATTCAGCTTTGAAACTCCCAGTGATATTTCATCTTATGAACTTCCTTTAACAATTACTTTCAATGCAAATGACACTTTCGATTATCCCTACGAAGTTGATAGAGAACTTACAATTGAGTTAACTCTTGTTCAAGCTGGTTGGCCTGTTTCTGTGGGTGGAGCCTCAGCGTCTGCTGGTGTTATTGTCGATTTGGAAGATGATGGAGATAAAGAAATTATCTATGGCGATCAAATGGGAATGCTGCATGTAATGAATGCAGATGGAACAGAAGTTATTGATGCTATCGATACTGGTGGAATAATAACCGGAGCAGTTGCTATTGGCAAAATCGATGGTGATGAAATTGAAGATATGGTTATTGCCAATGAAGCAGGACACGTGATCGCTTACGATTATAATGGTGGAACGATCTTCGATTATGATTGCGGTGGTTCGATAAAAGGAACTCCCATGATTTCTGATGTTGATGGCGATGGCATAAATGAAGTGGTAGCAGCTACATTCATTGGTGGTCAGGCTCATGTTATCAAAAATGACGGAACATCATTCGCCAATTTCCCGGCAGCTCTTAGTGGTGGAATGCTCAGTTCTCCTGCAATCGGAGATTTAAATGCAGATGGAAATATGGATATCGTGATAGCAACTTTGACCGGTTCTCTTGATGTGATCGATACAAGTACGGGAGCACAACTTGCGGGTTGGCCTTATGCTTTGGGAATGGGTTCCTGGCACGGACCGATCGTGGCAAACGTAGATTCTGATGATGAACCCGAAGTTCTGGTGGGAACTCTGGGAAGCATGTTCTTCGTGATAAATCATGATGGAACTCTGCTTTCTGAAACAAACATCGGAAACCAGATCAAAACTTCAATTGTTACATCCGATTTTGATAACGATGGAATTGATGATGCAGCATTCGTAACTGCGAATGGTAAAGTGTTTGTTGTTGATAATCAGGGAACACCATTCACCAACTTCCCTGTAGATCTTGGCGTTAGTGTAGAATCCACTCCGCTTCTGGCAGATATGGACGACAATGGAACACAGGATATTGTTTTTGGTGATAACTCCGGTTATCTTCATTCCATCGATATTACGGGTAGTGAAACGGTTGGTTTTCCGGTTAATCTGGGCTCTACAATAAAAACCAGTGCCGCAATTGCCGATACAGATAGTGATGGTGATATCGAAATTCTGGTTCCAAATCAAACTGCCTACGTTCTGGTAGATTACAAAAATCCAACTGGATATGTTTCCTGGGCAAATTATAAACGCAATCCGCGCAGAACAGGAAATGCCTACGATGCTACAACAGGAACCAATCCACATAATATTCCTACATTGGTTGATATGCTTGGCGGAAACTATCCCAATCCTTTCAATCCAACCACGAATATAAATTACAGCCTTGCAGAAGATGGCCTGGTTCAAATCGATATTTTTAACGTGAAAGGACAGCTGGTTAAGCACCTTGTTTCCGAACATCAAAGTTCAGGAAATCATCTGATTACCTGGAACGGAAAAGATGATAATAACAAATCCGTAGGAAGCGGCATTTATTTCTACAAAATGCGTGCAGGCGGACGTTACACAAGTACTCGCAAAATGATAATGCTTAAATAAATTTTAGAATTTAGACTTCCCGGTATCAGAAATGGTGCCGGGATTTTTTTTATGCTAAACTTCGGATTGTATCCTCTGGATTCATCCGAATGTTTATTATTAATGGAGTAAGTTTTACAACACTCGGAAGAACTTCGTACATTCCGAGGTTCAGAAATTTCGGATTGTATCCTCTGGATTCATCCGAATGTTTATTATTAATGGAGTAAGTTTTACAACACTCGGAAGAACTTCGTACATTCCGAGGTTCAGAAACTTCGGATTGTGTCCTCTGGATTCATCCGAATGTTGAAAAAACAAACCGTCATCCTGAGTTAACTTTTAGCTTTGCCCACGACTGTGTCCGGCGAAGCTTTGCGAAAACGGAAGCATCTCGTGAGATTTCGCTCAACTTTACTACTCATTATTTAAAAAGGAAGTTGGACTACACGTCTCGTGGAGTCTGTATGTTTCTGAACTTCGTCCCGAAGTTTATATTTAATGATCGAGGACGATTAAATTGAAACTTCTAGTTGTATTCATCCTGAAGTCCAGATGGAACTGAACTCCAGTCTGAAAAACCCTCCAGGTCTGCAAAAACCTGGAAGGTTTAAAGTTATTCAGTTCTGTTAATTATTTTAGAAGCAGCATTTTCTTTGTGCTTCTGAATTCATCAGTTTCCAATCGATACAAATACAAGCCTGATGAAATGTTGTCTGCATTCCAATTATAACTGTGCTGTCCTGCTTCATAATCTTTCTGCAAGATCATTTGTCCCTTCATATTAAAGATCGAAAGCGAGCCAGTTTCTCCCTCGGCAATATCAAATGAAATGGATGTCTGTGGATTGAATGGATTCGGATGATTGGCATATAAGCAGGATTTAGCAGGAATTTCAGGTATTCCATTTTGAGTATAAAATAATGAAACTGGTCCGTAAAGTTCAAGTTCCTGTGAATAACTTACACTTTGCAGCCAATAATAATATGTTGAGTTTTCTTCTACTGAATACGTATCACTAAACTGATAATCGGTTGGCTGAGTAGTTGTTCCCATGCCGGCGATCAGGTCATTATTTATCTGTAGAATATCATTATTCTGCCAGCCGTTTTCACTTTCGCTGCGATAAATGTTCCAGCCCAGATTCTCAGTTTCAGATTGGGTTGTCCAATTGATAACCGGAGTTGAATTTACAATTTCAGCTGAAAAATCGGAAAGAACGACGGGAAGAGTTGCATCATCACCTGATAAGGGTTGCAGTATAGGATCTGCTTCTGTTCCAAAATAATCTTCAGACAATTCACCTGCATAGAAAAGTAAACTTGAACTATCAAAAAGTTCTGCATCAATTGAACCTGTAGCATCAGAAGCTACATCACAGGTAAGAAAGTAATATTTTGTTGAAGTATTAATTGTAAAACCTGATTTTGCAAAACTTACCGATCCACCCGTACCTGGATCGGATGAAACTGTTAATCCATATTGAGTACCCGAACCGAAATTTTCATCTGTACTTTCCCATAATTTGAAGTTTGATGCTCCAGTTCTTGTTCCATTCAGTTTTACAGTTACTCGCTCGAGATAACTCGTCCCAGTAGATCCCAAATTTAAGGCAAACCGCCCAATAGTCTGGTCTGAATTGCCAGGAGAGACAGATGGATTAAATGAATTTCCATTTGTTAATACAACACTATAAATAGTGGGCATAGTACTACTTAATTCAGGATAACCACCAGAAATAGTCCAAATATTATCAAAATCCCAACCGGCATCTGTATAAGTCGATTGAGTTTGCATTTCTGTTTGATTTTTTAGCGTAACACCTGCAGGTGTATATGCAACCAACCCAACAGGAGCATTCAACAGATTAGGATTAACAATATCTTCGGTATCAACAGTAACTGGACTTTGGTAGAAGCTATCATAGGCATTACCACCGGCACCGCCAGTTCCGCCTCTGCCGACTAATCCACCAACGTTGGCTACTGAGCCATTAGTCGTTACCAAACCCGTAGAATAACAACTTTCTACCAAACCCCTGATTAAAATACAACCAATTAATCCACCTATTCTCGAGGGAACGGATCCATCATCATTAGATACTGTAACCGCTGGATCATTGTCTACAGTCACAGTACCTCTGGCATAACAGAAGAAGACATTCCCCTTTTGGTTACATCCTGCCAAACCTCCAAATTTATCTGCACCACTTCCGGATTTTTGAGACCAAGAAACAGCAATATTTGCCCAGGAATATTGAATCGTAGGGTGTTCATTTCTGTTACTTGGCGAAGTGCTATGGCTGTTATTTGAACCAACCAAGCCACCGGTTGCACCATCACCAACAACTGTACCACCATTCGCATAACAATATTCAATAAAAGTTGTTTCATCACCAGTAACTCTACCCACCAGACTTCCGGTACCTCTGGCTCCTTTCACATCGACGGTTTCTAAACCAAGATTTTTTATAACTGCGCCTCGACCAATGTGTCCAAAGAGGCCGACATTGGGCGTATCGGGGTGGTTGATGTAGATGTCAGAAATAGTGTAGTTGTTACTACCATCTCCATCAATAGTTCCTGTGAATTTATCAGCTGTTCCTCCACCACCGATTGGATTCCAACCTTCAGCTTCTGCCCAATCTTCATGGGGTGGCTCATTTGAAGTTTCTACGGTTGCATAATAATAAATTCCATCGTGCAACACTAAATCATTTACATAATATGTTCCTGTTGCCCAAGTATTCTTATAAGTCTTTCCTGGAAATAGTACTGTATAGTAATCTGAAGTAGATTTACTTAAATTTCCAGTTAAAACATAGTCACCAGTTAAAGTACTTCTGACATCGGACAATTTTTGCCACGTGTCAATCTCCGTCTGTCCCCACAAAAATCCTGCTAAAAACATAAAACACGATAAAATTATTAAAATTTTCCTCATAATTCCTCCCTGAATTATTTATGATCCAAAATCTCTAATTTTTTTGTTTTTCTTATAGTTAGATAGGTATTGATTAACTAGGCTCGAGTCAAGCAATAAATTTTGAAACAAAAAAAAATTTTATCACCTTTCATCAACTATTAACAACAATAAATAAACGATGCAAATCTATTTGCGCTTTCTATGGCGTCATTTCAAACTCTTTGCTTGACACAAACACACTTTCAAATTCGTTTAAATGGTTTATGAAAAATATTATATACGAGGAAGTTAGATGTCGATAGCGCAGAATATTGCAAAAGTAAAATCCCGTATCGAAGCTGCGGCAAAAAAGTGCGGAAGAAACTCCTCTGAGATAAAACTGCTGGCTGTTACCAAAACTCATCCCGTTTCAACCATCGAAGAAGCTCTGGCAAATGGCATAAGATCTATCGGTGAAAACAGAATTCAGGAAGCTGAGGAGAAGATTCCGCAACTATCCGGAAAATTCAGCGAATTTCATTTTATCGGTCATCTGCAATCCAATAAAATAAAAAAATTGATGCCGCTGAATCCTGTGCTTATTCATTCCATCGACAAATTTTCTACAGCTCGTAAATTGAATGATTATCTTACATTGTACAACCGTGAACAAGATCTTCTGGTTCAAGTGAATACATCAAGTGAAGAAAGCAAATTCGGCATCGAACCAAAAGATACAATTAAGTTTGTAAAACAGATTTCTGAGCTTACAAATTTGCATTTGAAAGGTTTGATGACGATCGGAAAATTTACAGATAATCAGCATGAAATAAGAGCTTGTTTTAAAATGCTGAGAGAATTATCGGAAATAGTGAAAGATACCAAAATTCCAAACGTAGAAATGAAATATCTTTCCATGGGAATGACCAGCGATTTTGAATTGGCAATTGAGGAAGGAGCAAACATCGTCCGCATCGGTTCAGCTATTTTCGGCAGCAGAAATTATTAACAAAAGGACAAACCATGTTATCAATCATCAGTTTTATAATCCTGGCACTTCTTTCCTACTGTCTGGGCTGCCTTTCCATGGCTAAGATCATTACGAAAAATTATAAATCTATCAATATTTATAAAGTCGGAACCGGACATCCCGACACTTTGAACATCTATAACAATATTGGAAAACCACTGGGTATTTTTGCCGGCATCATCGATTTTGGAAAAGTCTTCTTCTACCTGGTTCTTATCAATTATATTTTGGGATTGTCGGCAGTTCAAAATTGGATCGGAGCAGATATCGGAACGCAAAATCATTTGCTGATTCTCGGTTTCATGATGGTGGTTGGGCACTGTTTGCCTGTTTCTCATCATTTTCGAGGTGGACGCGGAATTTTTACTTATATTGGCTTCGTTACATTTTTTGCTCCCTGGCCGATGATAATCGTGGCTTTTCTGGCACTATTGATCGTGGGATTTTTCAAGCAAATTCGTTTTGCTCAATACATGATCGTTCTGCTGCCGCCATTTCTTACTTTCTTTTTCACTCATTCCATGTCTTTAGTAGGAAAAATGTTTATTGCAGCTATTTTGATGGGAATTATAAATTTCATAGTTTCTAAGAAATTAGGAGAGATCTGATGATCGAAAAAAAACAAATCGATGGTTTTGAGCTGGTTAGTTTTGGAAATGAATCCAAAGCTGAAAAAAAACTGCTGAAAAAATTTGTGGATTTTCATTGGGAATTGTACAAAGATGAACCAAATTACGTGCCACTTCTGGATTATGAATATCTTGGTTTTAAATTGATTGGAATGACAGGATTCTTTGAATCGAAAAATCTTTTCTTCAAGCATGCAGAGATGCGTTTTTTTATGGTTTATAAAAATGAGAAATTAGTGGGCAGATGCAACGCTTTTGTCAATCATCGCCACAACGAACACTGGCAGGATAAGACCGGATTTTTCGGACAATTTGAATGCCTCCAAGATGAAAAAGCTGCAGCAATTTTATTGGAAGCCTCGGAGAAATTCCTGAAAAAACATGGAATGGACACGATGCGCGGACCGCAGAATCTGCCGGTAAATGATGCAACACCCGGCTTCATGACCAAAGGTTTCGATTCACGACCTGTGATGTATTATCATTACAATAAACCATACTATCCCAAACTGGTAGAAAAACTGGGAATGAAACCTGTGAAACGAGTACTTTCCTGGGAAGTAATTCCGCAAAATCCTATGGAAGAAAAACTGGAAAGAATCTGTCAGAAGATCATCGATCGCTACGATGTGAAAATAGAAGCCTGGAATGAAAGACCGCTGGATGTTCGCAAAAAAGAAATGCTGGAAATCTATAATGCAGCCTGGAATGATAATTATGGTTTTGTTCCATTCACACAGGAAGAATTTGATCAGATAATCGATGATATGCTGA
The DNA here is from genome assembly GCA_021734245.1 of Candidatus Cloacimonadota bacterium. Classification (NCBI taxonomy): domain Bacteria; kingdom Pseudomonadati; phylum Candidatus Cloacimonadota; species Candidatus Cloacimonadota bacterium. The sequence continues at coordinate 56,849 of JAIPJH010000003.1, forward strand.
TGATAATGGATAAAAAACTTTTTATCTTCTTGTACATAAAAGACGAACCAGCTGCGTTTTTCGGTGGTGTGCCAAACGTTGCCGAAAAATTGAAAAGAATTGGTAGCTTCCGTCATCTGGAATTGATAAGAGCTATCAAATTGATTTTAGGAGCCAAAAAAACAAAAGGCTTCCGACTTGGTTATCTGGGAGTGAAACCGAAATTCCGCCGTCTTGGTTTGGATGGCGTGATGATCTGGAAACAGAAGCAATACACCAGAACTCGTTATACTTATTGCGATATGGGTTGGGTTTTGGAAGACAATAAAATGGTGATAAGAATCATCGAGATGATGGGTTCGGAAGACAGCAAAACCTACACTATTTACGAAAAGAAGATCTAACGGAATTTGAGGAGAATTTGATGATAAATGTATTTCCTGTAGAAACTAAAAAAGATTTGAAACAATTCATAATGCTGCCGTTTCAACTTTACAAAGATGATCCGTATTGGGTTGCACCTATCATTAGTGAGCAGAAAAAGTTTTTCGATCCGAAAAAGAATCCTTATTATGAACATTCGGAAGTCCAGCTTTTCCTGGCAGAAAAAAATGGAGAAATTGTAGGTAGAATTTCGGCTCAAACCAATACTCAACACAATAAATTTCACGAAGATAAAGTAGGATTTTTCGGTTTCTTTGAATGCATAAATGATCAGGCTGTAGCCAATGAATTGATCGATGAAGCTTATGCCTGGAACAAAGAGCGTGGAAAAGATACTCTTCGCGGTCCGATGAATTTTTCTACCAACGATGAATGCGGACTTCTGGTGGACGGTTTTGAATCTTCACCTTTCATCATGATGACACACAACAAGCCATATTATCCGGATCTTCTCACTAAAGCCGGTTTTGCCAAAAGTATGGATCTGCTGGCTTATCTTATTCCTCGCCGTCCAACACCTGAACGTCTTCAACGAGTTGTAAATAAATTACAGGAACGCGGCAGATTCACAGTTCGTTCACTTTCTACAAAAAAGAAAGATCTGCGAAAAGATCTGGAAATGGTGTTCACAGTTTATACCAAAGCCTGGGAAAGGAATTGGGGATTCGTTCCCATGACGGAAAAAGAATTTTTCCATCTCATCGATTCTGTGATCGATATTGTGATGCCGGAATTTTTCTATCTGGCGTTCGTGGAAGATGATCCAGTCGGATTTTATGTGGCTCTTCCCGATTACAATCAAGTCATCAAAAAGATGAAAGGGAAACTCTTTCCTTTTGGAATTTTCCACCTGCTTTTCGGACGCAACAAAATCGATGCCATGCGTGTTGTAACGATGGGTGTCATCAAAGAATATCAAGGTCGCGGTATCGACACGGTTTTCTATACAAGAAACTTCCAGATAGCCAACGAACACAAGAAACTCGATATAAAAAATGCCGAAATGAGTTGGATATTAGAAACCAACACAATGATGAACCGTATCGCTACAAATCTGGGGGGATATGTTCACAAAACTTACAGAGTTTTGGATAAAAAAATAACATAAATTGTTAATTGATAAATAAAATTTTTCAGGAAAATAATACATGATTTCATTTTTAAATTCAGGAATATTATTTCTGGCTTCTGCCATAGTAATTCCGATTCTCATCTATCTTTTCGCCAAGAAGCGACCGAAAAAAATCGTTTTCAGTACTATTCGTTTCATCAAGGAAAGTCAGCAGCAGCAGAAAAAACGCATCAACCTGAAAAACCTGATCCTGCTTTTGATCCGAATGCTGATAATCCTGCTGGTAATTCTGGCAATTTCCCGTCCTGCTATTCGCTCGGAAATACTTACCAGCAGCAGCACTCATCCCAAAACAGCTTTAGCAATTATCATCGATAATTCCTACAGCATGAACTATTTGGTGGATACACAAACTGAAATGGAAAAAGCCAAAGAGATTGCTTTTAAAATTAATGAAATGCTGAATGAGGATGATGTGGTAATTTTACTTACAGCAGATGAAAATTGGAATGAACTCCATGGAAATTCTACATTTGGCAAGTTTGATACCGACCTGATAAAAGAACTAAAAATTACTTCCAAATCGCTTTCTACAAAAGATGTACTGGAAAATGCAGAAAAGAAATTATCGGAAATTCACCTTCCCAATCGAGAAATTATCATGATCTCCGACCTGCAGCAAAGTGAACTGCCCGACCAAATGACAATTCCTACTTTTCTGATCCCAACTTCCGATATTGATGATCGAGTTAATATCAGTTGTGAAAAAAGTCGATTGCAAAATGAGATCGTAAAAAAAGGTTTGCAGAAAAAGATCAGCTTTGAGCTGGTGAATCATTCCAATTCTGTTCAGCAGGATGTAATTTATCGCCTGTTTCTGGATGGAAATACAATTTCCGAAAAAGTAACTGATCTGCAGCCAAAACAACTTAAAACAGAAACATTTGAACTTGAATTGGAAACCGAAGGCTGGCACAGCGGATATGTGGAAGTAAAAAACGAACGGCTGATCTTTGATAACCGCAGCTTTTTCAGTTTCTTTCATGATGCAAGCCTGCGCGTGGCAGTTCTTTCCGATCTTCCCCAGCTTCCTCTCACTTTAGATTCGATCCTGGAAATTTATACCGGAGATGACGGAACTTATGACCTGATCTCCACTGACGAATTGAATAGCGATTTCTTAAAAACTTACGACAATATTATAGTTTATAAACGTACTTTTTCTCCACGTTTGGAATTCATTTTGGATGATCTGCAAAGCAAAAATATGGGAATTCTATTCATTGCAGATGAAAATCTCAATGTTGATTCGCAAGATTATCTGGCCAAAAAATTCTCACTCCAATTTTCTGAATTCAATCATTTTTCGTCACCAGTAAAACTTAGTTATGCAAATCCTTATCATCCTATTTCTCGTGAGATCAAAAATGTTGAATCAATCCAGATAAATGATTTCTGGAAAACGTCAAAATCGGCTGATGCCCTTTTGAAAAGCGCTGATCTGCCTGTTGCTATTCAAAAAGAAAAATCATGTTTATGGCTGTTTGATGTTGCCAGTTTGCAGAATCCATTTCTGCTGAATAATGCGTTTCCTGTTTTTGCTTACAATTCGCTTCGTTTTACCTCTCAATCAGACCTTATCATATCATCGAAAAAAGTTGGAGATCAACTCTCAGGATCACTGATAACACTTCCAAATGGTAATGAAATAACACCGGGAAATAAAAAGGTTATTTCAGAAGTTTCCGGAATTTATAAAATCGATGATAAATTGATTCCGGTTAATCTGGATTACGCTGAAAGCAGTTATTCGCGACTCTCCAAACCACACACGAAAAACCTGCAGGTTCTGGAAACGGATTGGCAGCAGAATATTCTACATTCGCGTTATGGCTTTGAAATCTGGAAATACCTGCTGATCTTTGTTTTGATACTTTTTGCTTTGGAGATGTTCATCGTAAAAAAAGAAGAAACAAAATAAAGAATAGCATATCTCTATATTAAATAAAGAAAATTAGGAAGGAATAAACCTAATTTATTGCAATAAATGATATTGCTGCTATTTTAACCGTCCAAAACCTTATCCGGCAAAGCCCACAAATTTATTCGGAGGAATCTTGATACGAGAAATATTTCTGACAACGGTTTCAACCGTTTACACAAACAAAAAACCATTGAAATGGTTACTAAAAATAGACTTTGCTTGTTTTTCCCATGAATACATTCATGGGCTTGAAAAAATGAAATTATAGTTTCTCCTTGTTGATTATTGAAAAGGAATATTTTTTCGGAAGATACCTTTATTGTTCATTCTGCTTGACAGCAAAACTGTTACAGAAAAATTTTGTTCGGTCTCGATCATAAGTTATAGAAGAATAAAGGAGAAAGCATGAAAACTGATGCACCGAAAGCTAATCAGATTCAGCAAAGCTGGTATCTGGTAGATGCAACCGATAAGGTGCTGGGAAGGTTAGCCACACAGGTCGCGTCCATCCTGCGTGGAAAAAACAAACCTTATTTCAGCCCACATCTGGATACAGGTGATTTTGTGGTTGTAGTAAATGCCGAAAAGATTCGTCTTACAGGCAACAAGGAAAATAAAAAAACATACGATAGATATAGTGGTTATCCCGGTGGTAGAAGCGAAGTTACATTCAAAAGAATGAAAGAAGAAAGACCGGAAGAAATCATTATTCACGCCGTAAAAGGAATGCTTCCCAAAAATATCCTGGGAAGAAAATTAATCCAGAAATTGAAGGTTTATGCTGGAGCAAATCATCCGCATGCTGGCCAGAAACCTTTAGATTTAGATATTAAATAGGGAGAGAAATAAATGCAATATTTTGATGCAATTGGCAGAAGAAAGAAATCTGTAGCAAGAGTTCGTCTTACTCCCGGAACCGGTAAAAGAATGGCAAACAACCGCACCGTAAAAAGCTATCTGGGAAGAGAAACTTTGGAAATGATCATCGAACAGCCACTCAAATTAGTTGAGCTCTCCGACAAGATCGATGTAACTGTAAACGTTGATGGTGGTGGACTTTCCGGTCAGGCAGGAGCGATTCGTCATGGAATCGCCAGAGCTCTTTGCAAATATGATGAAGATCTTCGCCCAGCTTTGAAAAAGCAAGGCTTCCTTACTCGTGACCCCAGAATGGTGGAGAGAAAGAAGCCAGGTCAACCCAAAGCAAGAAAGAGATTCCAATTCTCAAAACGTTAGAAAATACTTTAGAGTATTTCATAAGTGTAGATTTCCAACTAGTGGAAATAATAAAAAAGGAAATAAACTGTTTAAGAATTGCATAACGGTGTTTCGAAATAAATTCGAGATTAATATGCAGATAATTTTAAACAGGAAATTAACCGTAAAATAAGGAGATAATTAATGTCTGTAGTAACAATGAAAGCTCTTTTGGAGAGCGGTGTTCATTTTGGCCATCAAACTCACAAATGGAATCCCAAAATGGACAAATATATTTTCATCAAAAGAAACGGCATCCACATTCTGGACCTTAAACAAACTCTGGACGCAGTAAATGAAGCGTTTATGTTTGTTAAAGAAATTGCAAGTAAAGGTGAAAATGTACTTTTTGTAGGAACAAAAAAACAAGCAAAAGAAGCGATCGAAGAAGCAGCAAAAAAATGTGGTGCATTTTATGTAAGCAACCGCTGGTATGGCGGAATGCTTACAAATATGAAAACAATTCGCAACAGCATCGCAAAACTCGATTATTATGAGCAGATCGTAGAAGATGGCACGATTAACAGTTTTACCAAGCTGGAAGCAACTAAAATGAAGAAAAATTACGACAAGATCATAAACGGCCTGGGTGGTATTCGTGAAATGGAAAGACTTCCAGGTGCTGTTTTCATCGTTGACATTATCAATGAAAAGATCGCAGTGCATGAAGCGCGTAAACTTGGCATTCCAATCGTGGCAATGGTCGATACAAATTCCGATCCCGATCTGGTAGATTATGTAATTCCTGCCAATGATGATGCTATTCGTGCTATTCATCTCATGTCCAATATCATGGCAGATGCTGTTATCGACGGCAAACAATCCATGATGGAAGGTGCTGATATTACACCACCGGAAGAAAAAGAAAAAACAGAAGAATCAGCCAAAGAAAAAGTAGAAGAAAATAAAGAGAAAAAAGCTGAAAAAAAAGAAACTAAAAAGCCTGAAACTAAAAAAACTGAAAAGAAAACAGCTAAAAAAGAAGATAAAAAAGAATCAAAATAATTTTGATTCATAGCATTATTTCAAGCAAGGAGAGACCGCGGTCTCTTCTTGTTTCATAAAAGGTTTTAGAAAAGAAAAATAACAGGAGATAGAAATGAGTATTTCTGCAAAATTAGTGATGGAATTAAGAGCTAAAACTAATGCAGGTATGATGGACTGTAAAAAAGCTCTGATAGAAAATAATGGAGATATGGAAGCAGCTGTTCTCTGGCTGCGCGAAAAAGGTATCAGCAAGGCTGCAAAAAAAGCCAGCCGTATCGCTGCTGAAGGCTTGGTCTTTGAAGCTTCTAACGATGAAATCGCTGCTTTGGTCGAGTTCAATTCTGAAACAGACTTTGTGGCAAAAAATGAAGAATTTATTGCTTTTGGCCAAACAATGGCAAACCTTATTCTGGAAAATGAAATATCAAACGTAGAAGAACTGAAAGCACTTAAAATAGAAGATTCGAATGTTGAAACAAAACTCACTGATATGATCGCTAAAATTGGTGAAAACATGAATATTCGCCGTTTAGCACGTGTTAAAGCAGATGGTTTTATAACTACATATCTGCACATGGGTGGTAAAATCGGCGTTATCTTGAATATGACTGGTGAAGCTACAGAAGAAAACAAAGAAAAGGCAAAAGATGTAGCAATGCACGTAGCTGCAATGAGCCCCGATTTTCTGGATAAATCTGAAGTAACAGAAGAAATCCTGGAAAAAGAAAAGAGCATTATGAAAGCTCAACTTCTGGAAGAAGGCAAACCAGAAAATATCATCGATAAAATTTTGATCGGTAAGATGAATAAATTCTACGAAGAAAATTGCCTGCTTCAGCAGAAATTCGTAAAAGACGACAAGATCACGATTGCTCAATATCTGGGCAAAGATCTTGGCATTAAAGAAGTTGTTCGCTTTAAACTGGGTGAAGGTTTAGAAAAAAGAAACGAAGATTTTGCGGCAGAAGTTGCTGCTCAGATGAACTAGCTTTTTTTCTAAGAAAGGTGGAATAATGCATACTTACAAACCGGAAAAGATACATACTCTGATCTTGAAATTGAGTGGAGAAGTTTTAGCAGGAAATAAAGGTTTCGGATTTGATATGGATAGGATCAATGAACTCATCGATGAAGTAATCACTATCCGTAAAATGGGATATAGAATAGGCATCGTGCTGGGAGGAGGAAACTTCTTTCGGGGAGCTTCTGAAATGGGCGGTAAACTGAACAGAGTTACTGCCGATAACGTAGGAATGCTGGCTACAGTTCAAAATGCCCTGGTTTTTTCTAATATGATGAAAAACAGAAATTATCAAACCGAAGTTTATTCTGCCTTCCAGGTAGAAAGAATAGCTAAATTCTACACTCCAAATAGAGCTATTACATCTTTGAATGAAGGCAAGATATGTTTTTTCTGCGGTGGTATTGCAAATCCATTTTTCACAACCGATACAACAGCCATTTTGCGTGCGGTAGAACTGAAAGCTGATATCGTGTTCAAAGCTACTAAAGTTGATGGTGTATACACTGCCGACCCAGTTAAAAATAAAGATGCAAAATTCCTGAAAGATGTAACTTTTGACGAAGTTCTGGATAAGAAATTGAAAATAATGGATATGACAGCATTTTCTCTGGCTCGTGAATATAATATGCCCATAAAGGTTTTCAATATTGGGATCAGGGGAAATTTGAAAGATGCAGTTTCGAGTAAAAATATAGGAACGTTTGTTCATTCCTAATTTTTATTTTTTTAAAGATAAGTTATTCTTTTTTAACAAAGGAGAAATGATGGATGAAGTTTTAATGGATATTGAAATGAGAATGGAAGATGCCTTTAAAGCACTTTTGAATAGATTCTCCAAAACAAGGACAGGTAGAGCAAATGCTTCTGCTTTGGAAGATATCCGAATCGATTATTACGGTGCTTCTACTCCTATAAAACAGCTTTGCAATATTTCTATTCCCGAACCTCGATTGATCGTTATTCAACCCTGGGATAAGACCTCACTTTCCAATATCGAAAAAGCAATTCTTGCTTCCAATATCGGTGTAACTCCCGAAAATGACGGTAATGTTATCCGACTTCCGTTCCAACCTCTTACAGAAGAAACTCGCCGTGATATTGTGAAACAAATTAAAAAGATTGCAGAAGAAGCAAAAATTGAAATCCGGAATATCCGTCGGGAAGGAAATGATTCTCTTAAAAAAATGGAAAAAAGCAGTGATATCAGCGAAGATGATCAACAACGTGGGTTGAAAGAAATCCAGGATCTTACCGATAAATGGATCGAAAAGATTTCGGACGCTTCATCTTCCAAAGAAAAAGAAATAATGGAAGTATAACTTTCAAAGAAAAGATTTAATGGAATTTTAAACTTGCAAATAAATTTTATTTTGTAGAGGAGAATATATGGCATTTGTAATTACTTCTGAATGTGTGAAGTGTGGAACATGTATTGATATTTGTCCAACTTCCGCCATCGAAGAAGGCGACGAACAATATGTTATCAACAGTGCTTGCATAGACTGTGGACGCTGCAAAGAAGTATGCCCAATCGATGCCATTAAAGGTGTTAAGATCAACGGCCAATAAGTTAATCTTTCCGGTCGTTTGAATTCAGCATTTTAAGAAAAGCTCGATCAATTTGATTGAGCTTTTTCTTTATTTAAAAATGAATTTCAATTCAGGAAATTGATAGATTTAACAAATTTTTAGTAATTTAATAAATTCTTTCCATGTATATTTGCTACTTTCTACCAGTGTATATTTTGTAATTTCTTCCCGATCAGTTTGTAAAAAAGTATATAATGCTTCGGCAAAATCTTGTGGCTTCATAGATTTGGAAACTCTGCCTATTTTATCATTTTTAACTATTTCCGGTAATCCGCCGACAGGAGTTACAACCACACCCAATCCCATCGTGAAAGCAATTTGTGCCACTCCGCTTTGAGTAGCACTCAAATAAGGAAGAGCAAGTACATCGGCAGCTTTGAAATATTTCTCTACATTTTCGTTAGTTACAAACTTCTGCAAAAAGGTTACTTTATCTTCGATCTTCTCATCTTGAATAATTTTTTCATATTGTTTTGCATCTCCATAAACCTCGCCCACAATAAGCAGATGCACAGATTGCTGTTTATCATGAAGAAATTTAAATGCTTTTAAAAGCAAATCCAATCCTTTATATGGTTTTACATAACCAAAAAACAGAATGATTTTTTCATTATTTCTAAAACCCAATTCCTTTCGTGCTTCTCTTCTGGTATATTTACCTTTGCTATAAAATGAATAAGCCGGATGAAAACCGAATAGAACTTTTTTACCCGGGAATTTCTTTTTAGCTTCTTGAGCTACAGAACTCGAAAGGGTAACTATTTCATCACTAAAATTCAGAGCAGTTTTCTGAAGTTTAGTAGCAAAAAACCATTTTTCATGACTTTGCAAATTATGGCAGATAGTAATGATCTTGGTATTCATTTTTTTCTTTAGTTGCTTTGAAATATAATTATAAGCTAATGAAGTAATAGGTACCCAATAATTAAATATTACCAGATCCGGTTTAAATTCAATTAGAGCTGATGTGGAAATAGAAAAAGTAAAAGGATTATAGGGTGTTAACAAGCGTTTACTTTTGATATCAATGTAATCTCTGCTTTTATCGAATTGAGTTTTTCCGGGAAAAATAAGATTTGGATATTGCTTTTTAAAATTTAAACAAAACACTTCATGATGTTGCGATATCTCTTCGGCAAGCTGTGCCGCAAATTGTGCGATTCCGCCGCGAAATGGATATATCGGTCCGACAATTGCTATCTTCATCAACTAATTTTACTCTTCGGATTTCAGCTTTTTTTGATAAGCCTTTTTTTCTTTGTCATTAATGATCACATTTTGCATAAATTCATCATATTCCAAATCCGGGCACATTTCGGCAATGCTGTTCACAATTTCCAGCATGTTGGGAAATGCAATGGAAAATGAAAATTCCTTTTCACTTGAACCATCGGAATATCTCAAAATTATATGCTTGCGTTTATCATCGCTGAATTCCATTTTCTTGAGATTTTTCCAAAGAATCTTTGTAGATTTTTTTCCCAGAAAATGAAAAGAAATTGCATCCTTTGTAAACAAAATAGAATTTAAAGTAAAAAAGTTTTTCAGCACCGAATTCAAGGCTAAAAATAAAATAGCAAACGGTGCAAATTTAAAAAATTTTGGTGAATCAGCATTAAGTTTGGCAAAGATAACCCACAGAGCATAAACAATGGCTGCCGTTCCCAGTAATAATGTGAACCAGCGAATGAACTGTTTGAATTTGTATTTGCGCGGTAATCCTTTTGATTGATTGATGTTAATCAACTTTCCAACATCATTCATTTCTGCCTCGATTCATTTCACGCAGCACTTTTTCCGGAGCGCTGTAAGTTCCAAAAATATCCATATCCAGTCCATCTCCATGAAAGTCGCTGCCACCTGTTCTGATCAGACCATTTTCTTTGGCAATTTCGTTGTAATGATAGATCGTTTCATCATTGCATTTGGCATAAAAAACTTCCATTCCATCCACTCCGTAAGATATGATATCGTAGATCATCGAGTCATCTCCCAAAGTGTACGGATGAGCCAGAATCGCAATTCCACCAGCTTTATGGATTACTTCAATGGCTTCTTTGGCCGAGGGTGAAAATTTGGGAACATAAGCAAAACAGTGCTCTCCCAGATAGGAATCAAAAGCTTCATATTTGTCATTGCAATATCCTTCTTCTATTAATGCACGACAAATATGCGGACGACCCAGATAATTGTTTCTTCCTGCAAATGATTTCACTTTCTCAATGTCGATAACGATATTTCTTTCATTCAATTTCTCGATGATCTGCTCTGCACGGCTAAAGCGGCTGTTGTAGATTTTTCTCATCAATTCCAGCAGCTCTTCGTTTTCAATATCAAAATTATAAGCCAGAACGTGAACGTCTCTTCCCCGCTCTAAAGTACTGATCTCTACACCGGGAATAAGCTCCAAATCCAAATTCTCAGCATAATCTTTCACTTGTAAATAGCCATCGATATTATCATGATCGGCAATTGCTATCACATCATATTCGCGATCTTTTGCCAATTCTACTACTTCCTCGGGTGAATACAATCCATCCGAAAAGTTCGTGTGAACATGTAAATCAATCTTCTTCATCAATTTCCTTTATTCTTTTTTTTTCTTTAATTTGTTCAAAAAATCAGGGCAGATATTTGTCAATTGAAATGTATAATTAATATATACTTTAGTAAGTTATAAATATTGATAAAATATAGAAATAAAGAAATTTCTTAGATTTGACTTTCCCCGTGGCAGAGCTAAGTGGTATTTCGCTAAATTTGTTTCAGCAAGCTGAAAAACCGAGTTTTAATTATTTACCCCTCTCCGGCAATTACCGGATATCACTTTAAAAAGAGATGAATCTAAAAAAAGATTGACCTTTTCATCCTTCATTTCAATAAATTCTACCATTAAAAATAGGTGCATATTTTTTAAATCGTTCGAAGGAGATTTGAAATGAAAAATAAATTTATTTGTGTCAATTTCATATTTTTAGCACTAATTCTACTTACTTCCTGCCAAGATAAATACGACAAATTAGATATGGCAATATATGAATACCGAGATACTAAAGATTTGGTGAAATTCGTTTATGACAATGCTCAGTTATTACAAAAAAATGGTCAGGCTCAGATAGATTATTTTAAATCTAACCGGTCTCATTATAAAACCGAAAATTATTATTTATATGTATATAAAATGGATTGTACGAATGTATTTCATGCAGGCATACCAGAATTAGAAGGTAAAAATCTTTACAATATAACAGATATCAACGGGAAGAAGATATTGCAGTTGATTCTGGAAGAATTGAAGAATAAAAACAACCCACATAACTGGGTACATTTTACCTGGTACGAGCCAGGCACATTCTTTCCTGTACCAAAATCATCATGTCATTTTGAAGTAACTACAGATGATGGTGAAAAATATTTTGTAGGTGCGGGTTTAAATTATCCTCAGGAAGAAAAAGAATTTATCAGAATAATCGTTGATTCAGCTGCTGATTTATTGCAGGAAAAAGGACTTACAGCTATTGATTCGATTGCAAGTCCTCTTTCTCAATTCAATTTCCGGGATGTTCGAACTTTTGTTTTTGAACCGAATGGGAAAATTTTGATCTCACCTATTGCAGGTAATAATATTTTTAACTTTGATCTTATTAATTCAAAAGACGAAATAGGGCATCAACCATTTTTAGCAGCTATTAAAGTTTTAAAAAACCAAGATACAGTCTGGCAAGAATTTATGGCAAAAAATCGTTATGAAAGATTTCCCAGAAAAAAGTGTTTATATCTCAGAAAAGTAAAATTGGATGTAAATTCCGTAATCGTGGGAGCAATAACAAATCTTCCTCTCCCACCTTGGAGTGAATAAATGAAAACAAAAAAAGTAAAGAAATTTGAATATGGCGTAAACGAAGTACCACCTATTCAGCATTTGATGGTTTCTTCTTTTCAGCACGTATTATTGATGTTCGTTGCATTAGGCTTTCCTGTAATTTTTGCCAGTCAGATCAACGCAGGACCAGAATTTACAGCCTCACTCCTTACTTTTTCCATGCTGGCAGCAGGTTTGGGTTCTATTATTCAATCCGTTGGTATTCCCTTTATAGGCTCGGGTTATTTATGCCCAAACGTTTGCGGACCTTCATATTTGAGTTTATCTTTATCGGCAGCCTGGATCGGTGGTTTAGCATTAATGAGAGGAATGATTATAATTGCTGGTTTAATAGAAATGGCTTTAGCACCAGTTGTTCAAAAACTACGCAAAATTTTTCCAACTTATGTTGTTGGTCTGGTAGTAGCGATGGTCGGCATCAGTGTGATAAAAGTATCCACTACTTCCTTATTTGGGCTTACATACCACAGTGATGCAATTCACAGTACCGATTTAATTATCGGTATAATATCTTTACTGATTATGGTTTTAAGCAATTTATGGGGAAAAGGAATCATCAAAATGTATTGTCTCCTAATAGGAATGTTTATCGGTTGGATTATATCTTTGATCTTTGTGCCGGATAGCTGGCATAATCTTATGCAAGTTTCAAGCAAACCTGTATTTGCAATACCACATCTAACTGAAAAGATCTGGAATATAAAATTCAGCCTCAGCATGCTGATTCCGTTTATTGTTATTGCTATAAGCGGTTCTTTAAAAACGTTTGGTAATCTGCTGGCTGCTCAGAAAATTTCCGAACCGGAATTGGAGCAACCAGATTTTGAACCGATTCGCAAAGGACTTCTGGCAGATGGTTTTTCAACTGCTTTAGCAGGTGTTTTAGGAGCATTGGCTGTCGATACTTCTTCCAGTAATGTGGGTTTAGCTGGTGCTACTAAAGTTGTAAGTCGCTGGATAAGTGTAATGGCTGGTATAATTTTTATTGTTCTGGCTTTTTTTCCGCAAATCACTGCAGCTCTTTCAGTAATGCCGAAACCGGTTTTGGGAGCAGCTTTAGTTTTTGCTGCCTGCTTTATGATTTGTACGGGACTGCAGGAAATGTTCAGTGAAGGATGGGATCAACGCAAAACTTTTGTAGTTGGAATTGCTCTATTTCTGGGATTAAGTACAGCTTTTTTACCTGGACTTTATGCACGTGCTCCGCATTTTATTCAAACTTTTTTCACCGATCCGCTTCCTACAACAACCATTCTGGTAGTTGTTTTGCATCAAATTTTAAATCTGGATTTATTGTTTAAAAAAAAATAAGTGATAAGTTTTTCAACTTCGGAATGTTCCCGATTTTCGGGATCTTCCGAATGTTGAATTTAATAATATTCACATTTCACCGTAAACATTCCGATGATTTGCGAACAATCGGACATTTGTCACTATTTGAGCAGCACCAGTACTTCGTAGTGCTAACGAAGAAGTAGCATTTTATTTGCTGCCAGTTCTTTTTCTCCTGAAACAAGTTTGTACAAATAAACTCCGGAAGGACATGGTTTGCCAGAAGAATTTGTTCCATTCCAAGTGGCAGAATATTTATTCCCCGCTTGTGTCATCCTGAGCTGCGTCGAAGGACGGGGAACTTGTGATTCTAAATTGCCATACCCTTCGATAAACTCAGGGTGACATTCAATAGTTTTTATCTTCTGTCCTTTGGAATTAAAGATTTCCACGGTCGCAAAGACGGAGCTTTGCGTTACATTGAAACTAATCTCTGTGGTTGGATTGAAAGGATTGGGAAAATTTGTCAGTTGATAATATGAGGTAGGAAACTCAATTTCATGATCGTCGGAATGAACATAATCTTCAAAGACAAATTCGTAATAATTCAGGCTGTCCGGTTCGATTGTTATGATTGTATCGGGCAAAGATGCCAGAGCAGCAAGATGAATATTGAAATTGTAATTTATGCCGGGAAGTTCAGCTTCAAAATATCCTGCTTCGTTAGTTACAATTTCCGGGAAATTATAGCCTAAACCAGGGCTGTGTTCCAATTGCACATTTTCCACAGGATTCATCAATGAATCAAAAACATATCCCGTGAACGTCCCGTAAGAACTTACCGTAAAGGGATTTGAGCCAAGAGAGGGTTGATTTTCTTTTACCAGCAAGAAACTTTCATAATACATTGGTGGACCGCTAAAAACTGCTAATCGCGCCAAAGATTGCCCTGTATCTGGTGGATTCACGTAATATCCGAAACTGATTTGATCAAAAATTTCCGGTACTTTCCCAAATATGATGCTATCTTCGTCGGGATTTATAGCCAGAGGTTCCTGCAAGTCGGATTCATTAACTACAAAAACCATATTTGAATTGAAAGTAATTCCATTATTAAAATAAGCTGTTCCGGCAGATGTTGTCAGATAGGCACCATTCAGATCAAATAATCCAAAAATTTGATAATAATCATAAATTTCCAGAGTCCAGGAACCGTCTTCGAAATACAGTTCGCTCAAAACCGCTGGTTCGAGCGGATTGGCAAAAATAACGCCCCAGCATAACAAAATAAAAAGACTGAAAATAATCGTTTTCATCTTCACCTCCTCAGGGCAAATAAAAGTATATTCTCTCCGATCCAATAATTTCAATTCCGCATGCAACAAAGTCCTGATTTTATCATAATTAAGTCAAATAAATTATTACTATAAAATAAACTGTGTTACATTTTTTGTTTACAGATTTGTGGAAATCAAACCTTTTGAATAATGTGAAAAATTAGATAAGGAGTGATTATGAACTTAAGAGAACAACTGGTAGAAATCTGCCAAATGTATCCCGACTTAAAGTTAAATTTCAACTACAGTTTCTGGGAAACAGACTTCCTGCGTTTTTACCAAAGTCAGATCAACTACAACATCTCCAAAACTTCTATCTCACTTTCCACCACAATTTACAAGGGCAAAAAATCTTATAGTTTTTCGTTGAAAGATCCCACCCGTGAAATTTTGCTGGAGAAAATTGAGGAAGTGTTGCCACTGATCGATAAACTGCCGGAAGATCCTGATTTTATCGATTTGGAAGATGACCCGAAGAAAAGCGGAGAAAAGGAAAAAACAAACAACATCGAAACAGTGAACATCGATACTAAAATCGATATTTTGCAGAAAGTTGCTGATGCAGTGAAACCATATAATTTCAAGATCTACGGCACTTTCATCTGCAATTACCGCACGCTTTACATTATTAACAGCAACGGTTTGAACAAACGCGAGATCAGTACACCGATCTATTTTGAAACCAAAGCAGTTTCCAACAAAAATGAAGTTACAGTTCTGGAAGTATTCGGTGGTGAAAATTTCGATTTATTTGATCAGGAAAAATTCATTTCCAGTCTGGAAAGCAAAGTAAAATCTGCTACAGAAGAAGTGATCGATGTGGAACCCGGAGAATATGATGTGATTCTGGCGCCCCGCTGTATTGGCGAATATTTCTATTACCTGGAAAGCAGCATGACAGCCGGTAGTCTGGATCATAAGCAGAGTTTTTTCGAAGCTAAACTGGATAAAAAAGTTTTCCCGGAAAATGTTACGCTCATGGACGACCCCAACCATCCCGAGATGATCAATTTTGATTATAATAGTGACGGAAGAGTTTATCCAAAAATTCCGATCATCGAAAAGGGAGTTTTTAAGAATTTCCTGGTAAGTAACTATTATGGACGTAAGCTTAAAATGGATCGGAATGGAGCTGACGGCGAAGCTCTGGTAATGTTGCCGGGAAATAAATCTTTAACTGAAATGATCGGTACTATCAAAAAAGGATTATACATTTCCAGCCTGCATTACATGAATTTTATAAATCGCAAAGAAACATCAATCACCGGTCTTACGCGTGATGGAACATTTCTGATCGAAGATGGCAAGATCACTAAAGTAGTGAACAATCTGCGATTCACAGAAAAGATATCCGAGATCATCGAAAATATCATCGATATCGAAAATGAAACTGTCACGATACCTTATTCTGATAATTACGGAGAATTTGGAATTTACAGCGCCAATATGCCGCATGTAAAAGTTAAAGATTTCAACATCAGTTCATCAACCAGAACAGTGTAATAAAAAAAGGCTCACAGATTAACACGGAGGATCACGGATGAGTAATAAACTTAAACATGAAGGAATTAGTGATTTAATTCTAAAGGCTTATTACAAGGTTTATAATGTTTTCGGTTATGGCTTTCTTGAGAAAATATATGAAAAAGCATTGCTGATAGAACTGAGAAAATCAGGTCTAAAATGCGTTAGTCAACATCCCATAAAAGTGTTTTATGAAGGGGAAGTTATCGGCAATTATATAGCTGATATAATAGTTGAAGACAAAATACTTCTTGAGCTTAAATCAATCAAAACTTTAACGATTCAGGATGAATCTCAACTTCTTAATTATCTTTCATGTACTGAATTTGAAGTAGGTTTATTATTGAATTTTGGACCCAAACCGCAAACAAGAAGAAAAATATTCGACAATGAACGAAAAGCTTATATCCGTGCTATCCGTGAAGATCAGTGAGCAAAAAATCCGGCTTCGATTTCTACGCCGGGACAAAGGGAGAATATAAATGAAAAAATTAATATATGACATAATCAATAAAATAAAAACACAAAACGTAACCTATGCTGATGTTCGCTTCACCAACACAGATCAGCAGACGATCTATTTTGAAAAAGGTGTTCTCAAGCATTTTGGTTCTAATCTGGATTCCAAAGCTCTGGGAATTCGCGTGCTGGCAGATGGATGCTGGGGTTTTGCCGGAACAACTGTTCTTACCAACGATTCCATAGATAAAACCATAAAAAAAGCAATTTCCAATGCTAAGTTGGGAAGTCGTTTCCGCCTGGAGCCGGCAGCTTTCAAAAAGCTTCCGCCAGTTAAAGACAGCTACTTTTTCCAACCTGAAGAAGATCCGTTTTTGATGGATGATAAATTCAAGATTGATTTTCATGAACAGATCGCCAAAAAACTGGTTGGAAATGAGAAGATAGTATTTTCTAATGTTTATACTGAATTTTACCGTCAATACAAAGTCTATGCCAATACAGAAGGAACTATGGTCGATTCGCTGGTTTACGACACCATGCCGATGATGTATGTTCTGGCTTCAAACGGCCATGAAACGATGTGCCGCACCCATCCGGGACACATGAACGGACGTCGCGGTGGTTTTGAAATTGTACGAAATGTGAAATTGTTGGAAAACACAGATAAGCTAATTGAAGAAGCAATTCAACTTCTGGATGCTCCCCGCATCGAAGAAGAAAGAGCTGACATCATTATCGGGGGCGGACATCTGGCTTTGCAGCTGCATGAATCTGCCGGTCATGCCACGGAAGCCGATAGAATTTTCGGCAAAGAGATTTCTTATGCAGGAAAAACTTTTATCAAACCAAAAATGCTGGGGAATTTTCGTTATGGATCCGATCTTGTAAATATTTACAGCGACAGCAGAAATGAAGGTGGAATGGGCTTTCATATCGTGGATGATGAAGGAACTCCGGGAGCAACAGTGGATATCGTGAAAAATGGTATTTTGTTAGATCAGCAGACTTCGCAGGAAACAGCAGCCCTTCTGGGTGTGAAACCAAGTTCCAATATGCTGGCATCCTACGCCGATGATATTCCTCTTATCCGCATGACGAACTTCTGTCTGGCTCCGGGAAAAGGCAGTCTGGAAGATCTGATCAAATCAACTGAAAATGGTTATTACATCGATTTCACCAAAACCTGGAGCATCGATGATAATCGCAACAACTTCCAATTCACGACCGAAATTGGCTGGAAGATCGAAAACGGTGAAATTAAACACATCGTCAAAGAACCGACTTATTATGGAATTACGCCCGAATTCTGGGGAGCCTGCAACGGAATCTGTGGAGAAGAAGAATGGGAATTCCACGGAACTTTCCATTGTGGAAAAGGTGAACCAGGACAAGCCATGCATCTATCTCATGGAGTAGCTCCGGCAAGATTTAAGAATATAGTGTGGTAGAGTAGAGACAGGTTTCCTGTTTTTCCAAGTATTTAGTTGTTCTCCCAGATTTCGCTGGTGTATTATCAGGAACAAACTTTCCACCTATCCCCCTTCATCAAACCGGACGTGCGGTTTTCCCGCATACGGCTTT